>NZ_JANSIC010000030.1:6485-15302 GCF_047461955.1 Synechococcus sp. R55.7 | reverse complement strand
TGGCTCTCATGCCCGACCTGAGCGAATCCCACATCCGTGCTGCCTGTCCGAAGCGACTGATCCCCAAAAGCTGAAGGGGCGGCCCCAAGTTGGCGCTGAAAAGTAGCCGGAAATACGTTCACTGCCAAGGAAAGGTGGTACTCAACCTGTGTACCTCTTTCTTCAGAGAGCCTTCCATTTATGATCAGCCTTTTTATGAGAGAGCCTGTCTGGTAGGGATCCTGGCGGGGGAACTCAACCGAACAGGCAAGCTGGGGGCGCTCTGGCGTGGACTTTGAACTACGGGCCGGGGAGATTTACGCTCTCCGGGGGGAGAATGGCGCCGGGAAAACCACCCTGATGAACATGCTGGCGGGCCTCTACCAGCCGGATGCTGGCGAGATTCGCCTGCGGGGCCGCCCAGTGCGGATCTGCTCCCCACACCAAGCCATCCAACTGGGCATCGGTATGGCGAAGCTTATGTGGTGCAAAGCTTTACAGGTACCAGCAACATTGTTACACTGACCTAAGATTGTCTGCATCATTGTGCAAATAAATTCACAGACAGCCTATAAGTTTTGTGCGGATCTACACTTGGCATCACTGACTTGAGGGGAAGCCATGCCCAAAAAAGCCGCCAGCACAAAACCAAAAACAACTAGGGCAACCTCAAGAGAAGAGACCAAGCCCGATCCGCAAGGGGCGATTGCTGCAGAAATCCAGCGCCTTTCCGATACCTACGGCATCTCTAAGGAACTCCTGGAGAATTTTGCGCGGTTTGTGGTCAGGCAGCTACAGCCACCGCCTCGGTTGTCTGTCAAAGAGCTGCAGAAAGCGATTTACAACCACTTTGGCGTTAAAAACGCAGCCGAGCTGAGAAAGTCAGCCAGCTTCAAACTGGCAACCAGCGGCATGGGCAAGCTGAGCTTATCCAACATAGACGATTTGGAGCGCATTTATCGTCAGCACATCGGGATCCTTCCCAACGAAGAGGGGGAAGAGGGGTATGGCTGCATCAACGGGATCAACATCTTCAAGTACGACTTGCCATGGCGGGTTTTTGGACTTGACCCCGATCGAGCTACCAATGAGGACATCAAAGCTGCCTTTTATCGCCTGAGCAAGATCTACCATCCCGATTCTCCAACCGGGGATGACAAAATTTTCCAGCGATTGACTCTCTTCTACAAAAGCCTTACGGAGAAATTTGAGCAATGGCTATAGTCTATGTTTCTTCAAACAAGCTCGCCGAATTTTTGGGTATCAGCCTTGAGGAACTCAGGGAGATTGAAGCCTACTTTGACAGTATCCCTGATGATGAGTGGGAACTGGTGGAAGGTAAAGACTATCGCGTTATCAACAAAAGTTCGGGGCTGAGAGAATACACGCAGTCTGGTGCTTACGCCATTTTATCCTTTTTAAGGTCTAGGTCAGAGCAAGGTCGTAAGTACTCTACAGACACAAGCATTAGGAATTGGTTCAAGGAAGAGTATCGCAAGAGGCAGAAGGCTCTGGTGGATCATAGGATCCTCGAAAACAGCTCCTCTCTGGTCAGAAGGCAAGATCAGTTTTGGCTATCTCTTCAAGATGTTGTGACGATCTTTGGAACTCGAACTGATTACCTTAAGAAAGCGCTTGAGATTGCATCAAAACAAAGTAAACTCATCAAAGACGTTCATTACACACGCTTTGGCAACGACGACACTGTCTACCTCTCTTTGCGAGGCATCTATGAGCTTGCCAAGATTATGGTAGAAGTCCTCAAGCAAAACCACAGAAAAGACTGGTGTCGAGATGTTGGCGAACGCATTGAACCCCAGATTCAGGCAATCGTCAAGACAATCCAGGATAGACAAAGGCAGATAGAAAGAGCAAAAGAGCTTGCAAGAAGAAGGGATAAAAATCTCTGTAGAGTTACTCGAAAAACAGCCAGTAGCCTAACGGTTCACCATCTCTACTCTGAAGCGCACTATCCAAAGATTGCAGCAAATCTTTCCAACCTGATTACTATAGCCAGCGAAGTGCATAGCCACTTTCATCAGTGGATGGGAGGTTTCAACGAGCCATGTACAATTGATGACTTCATCAAGTATGTTTTGGAATACTATCCTGAGAACAAAAACCTGATCATCTGGTTGGGACAACAGAAGGCCAGTCTTGGGCCGCAGTTGCCCATTGGCAAGGGGAGAGAGCATGTGCTCTACATTCCCCTCCAGCGTGTAACTTGAAATAACCCATTGGTTATCGGTTGTTTTCAGGTCATTCCAACCACCTTAGTCAGGTTTGTCCGTCCTTGAGGATCCTTGATCTCTTTTTGGGGATCCCTCTTTCTGCGAGCAATCCGCGTCTGTCTCACTGGAAACGACAGAGGCCATAGTACAGCCAGGGATCCCTAAACCAAGCCCTGATTTAAGATCTCGCGGGAACGGGCGATGGCTGCTCTCAAGTTGGCCCGCTGGGTGTAGCGCATCGTCATGGCGGCAGTTGTATGGCCCAGCAGGTGCTGGATATGCTCAGGGGCAACGCCACGATCCAGCAGCAAGGTGGCAAAGCTGTGGCGAAACTGGTGAGGGGTTTGATGTCCTGGCTCAGGCTCGGTGAGCTTGAGAACAATGTGGCGCAGGCCATCGTAGGTGAGGGGGCGCCCCCGGTAGGCCAAGCAGCGAGATTGGGAAACAAACAAGGGATCCGTCGGCGCGCACGGGCCCCGTTCTCGGCTCAGATACTGTTGCAACAGCTCGGAGAGGGGATCCCCTACTGCCACAGCGCGGGGTTTGCTCCCCTTGCCACAGCGCACTTCCAACAGGGATCCCTCGGGGCTGATTTGAAAATCTTGAACGGTTAAGTCCAACAGCTCCTGGGCCCGCAGCCCGCACTCCAGCATCAGGCGAATCAAAGCCGCGTAGCGCAGAGAATGGTTCTGGGCCCGCTGCAACACCCGCTGCAACAACAACCGATCCAGATCGCGGGGCAAACGAGCGGGTAGGCGGGCAGGTCGAATGGCTTGAGTGGGCAGGGGATCCTGAAGGTAGCCCCGTTGGCTGGCCCATTCAAAAAATTGCTGCAAGGCCAACCGCTTGAGGTTGTAGGTGGCCGGAGAGGCGGGCGGGTGGATCCGCTGGCCGGAGCGGTTGCGAAACGGACGGCCCTTCAAGCTGTTCAAAAAGGACTGGACGTGGACAGGCTGCACCTGGGGCAGCGGCACCGGGCAAGTTTTGGCAAACTGCTCCAGAGCAATGCGGTAGGTACGGCGGCTGGCAGGGGCCAGATCCCGCTCCCGCTCCTGCAAAAATTGCGCCGCCAGATGGCTGAGGCTGGGAACAGGGCCAGTCGGCTGACTCTGGGGATGGGTCTCCTGAGCCCAGCCCGATCGAGGCTCCCTCATCCTGCCACCTCCATCCCTCTGCTAGCCCTTAACTTTATCCTCAACTTGTGGCCAGCTGCTGTCCAGAGAGGGATCCCGACCTGAGAGTCGATGGCTACTGGCCGGGCAGCAGGTGTTGGGTGATGAAATCCGTGTACACCTCGCCCCGCAAAAAAGCCTCGTGGCGCAGGATCTGCTGGTGGAAAGGGATCGTGGTGGGCACCCCAGTGATGGCGCATTCCCCCAAAGCCCGCTGCATGCGGCGGATGGCTGCTGCCCGGTTAGGCCCCCAGACGATCAGCTTGCCCAACAGCGAATCGTAGTAGGGGGGAATGGTGTAGTCGGTGTAGATGTGGGAATCCATGCGCACCCCCGGCCCCCCAGGGGGCAAATAGGCACTGATCGTGCCAGCGCAAGGCCGAAACTGCTGCTTGGGATCCTCGGCGTTGATGCGGCATTCGATAGCATGGCCCCGCAACTCCACATCCTTCTGGCGAAAGGTGAGGGGTTGACCTTGGGCAATGCGAATCTGCTCGGCAATCAGATCCAGCCCGGTCACCATCTCAGTAACCGGATGCTCCACCTGGATGCGGGTGTTCATCTCGATGAAGTAGAACTGGCCATTTTTGTCCAGCAAAAACTCCACCGTGCCCACCCCCACATAATTCACCACCTTGGCCGCTTTCACCGCCGCTGCTCCCATGCGGGCGCGCAAGCTTGCAGTCAAAGCCGGGCTGGGGGCCTCTTCCAACAGCTTTTGATGCCGCCGTTGAATGGAGCAATCCCGCTCGTACAGATGCACCACATTGCCCTGGCTATCCGCCAAGATCTGAAACTCCACATGACGGGGGCGCTCGATGAACTTCTCCAAGTAAACCCCGCCGTTGCCAAAGGCTGCTTGGGCTTCCCCCTGAGCGGTGCGCAGCATCTTCAGCAGCTCCTGGGCATCCCGCGCCACCCGCATACCCCGCCCCCCGCCACCGGCGGTGGCTTTGATGATCACGGGGTAGCCGATTTTCTCCGCCAGCTTCACTGCCTCCTCCTCAGAGGTGATCAACCCGCGGCTGCCCGGCACCGTCGGCACCCCCACCGCTTGCATGGTCTCGCGGGCCGTGGCCTTGTCGCCCATCTTGCGCATCGCCTCTGGCGAGGGGCCGATGAAGATCAAGTTGTGGTCGGCACACATCTCGGCAAATTTGGCATTCTCCGCCAAGAACCCATAGCCCGGATGAATGGCAGTGGCCCCGCGGGTGAGGGCTGCCGAGATGATGTTGGGAATGTTGAGGTAGCTTTTGGCCACCGGGGCATCTCCTACGCAAACAGCCTCGTCCGCCAGTTGGACGTGCAGGGAGTTCTGATCCGCAGTGGAGTAAACGGCCACAGTTCGGATCCCCATTTCCTGACAGGTGCGGATGATGCGCAGGGCAATCTCACCCCGGTTGGCGATCAGGATCTTGGTGATGGGCGGCATGAGGGAGGTTCAGAGCAGAGAGATAACTTGACCGCTAAAGCCAGCAGTTTGTGAACGCAAGGTTAAGTTTAGGTGCTCATCCTACTATGCCAAGCAGAGGGAAGAATAGAGAAGGCTGGTGGGGATCCCACATTCAGCCCATCCAGTCGACAACCTAGGTAGGACTGAGGCTACAGGGATCCGGCTGCAGCAGAATCCCGGTGGGGGCAAACTGCGTCACCCAAAACTCCACATCTTGAAACTGGCGACGCAGGGTGTCGCGCGCTTGGGCGGCCAGCTCCAGGCTGGGCATGATTCCGAAGACCGTTGGCCCCGACCCCGACATCAGGGATCCCAGGGCCCCCGCCGAGAGAAGAGCTTGGCGCAGCTCCCCTACAATTGCATACTCCGGCAAAACCACCTGTTCCAAGTCATTGCGCAAACTCCTGGCTAACGCCGGCGGATCCTGACGGCTGAGAGCCGCCAACGCCTGCGGCAAGGTGGGCAGTGTGGGTTTGGGTAGGGCATCCCCTCCCAAGCTCCCCTGACGAGAACGAGAGGCTTGATAGGCCCAGGCGGTGGAAACCCCCAGGTGCTTGGGCTTGGCCAGCAGCACAGGGATCCCTTCCCAATCGGCCAGCGGCTCCAAAACTTCCCCGCGCCCGGTGGCCAGTTGCGTTCCCCCCTGGATACAGAAGGGAATGTCGGATCCCAAGCGGGCTGCCAAACTCTGCAACTCTCCCACCGTCAGGCCCAGCCCCCACAGTTGGTTTAACCCCACCAAAACCGCCGCCGCATCAGCCGAGCCCCCCGCCAAACCTGCTGCCACCGGAATGTGCTTTTCGATGTGAATCTCCACGCCAGCGGCAGAGTGACACTCTTTTTGCAGCAGCTCAGCGGCTTGATAGGCAAGGTTGCGGGCATCTGCAGGCACTTCTGGACGATCGCAGGTGAGGTGGATCCCGTGAGGACGGCTCTTCAACTGCAGTCGATCCGCCAAATGAATGCTCTGCAACACCATCGCCACCTCTGAATACCCATCAGGACGGGAGCCGAGGATTTCCAGGTAGAGGTTGATCTTGGCGCGGGCAATCAGGGTACAGGCTTGCATGGGGTGAAAATCTGGGTCAGCAACAAGTCTCAACTCCCCTTAGCCTGTACAGACCTGATCAAAACACAGACTTATCCGGGGAGGTCTCCCAGCCTGATTCTAGCGGCAGTGGATCCCCTCTCTAGCTGCCAGAGCGAGGCCATGGCCCCAGCCACTCTCCACCGCGAAAGCGCCAGCGGGGAAACAAAATGCGCATCACCACCCAAGCGCTGAGGTAAAGGCAAACCCAGACCACACTGTAGTGGAGAATAAAATCTCCCAAGTCAAACCGTTGGGTTGGGATATAAGGAAGACCCACCACCTTCAAGACTGTACCCAAAAAAAGCCCTTCCCAAATGCCGGCCAAAAGCTGAAGGATCCCAGGCCAATCGTGATCCCACATCCACCCCATCAGATAGTTATAAACAACATCCCAAACACAGCCAAACAGACCTACGTAGAACAGCACCCAAAAATAGGTGAGGCTGCCGCCATGTCCAGTGATCCCAAAATAAAAGGGTAAACTTGCCAAAACACCAACGGTGGCCAATAAGAAAATGCGAGTTTGCCAGCGGCCAATCAGGGTCGGAGTCATCTTTTCCTCCAGCAGTTTTGCCTATCGAGATCATCAGGATCTATTTCGCTCCCGGTCTGTTTGAGGGAACCTTCTGGCCCTCACCCCCAACCCTTCCCCCTTTGGTATAGAAGAGTTGGGGATCAACGCAACACCCCTTTCACCAGGTTCAACGGGATGGGGAATAGCCATGATGTGTCGCCAACAATAGCGTTGATAACCATAAACATCCGGCAAAATCCAGAAGCGTTGCCCAATGTCGGCAAGCTAGGGGCTGATGTTTAGGGCCCACTTGCACCATTGCCACAGGGATCGGATCCCTTCTAAGCCTTTGACCCCCGGTGCCCGCAGTCGAGCCAGGTGTTCCACCGAGCGATGGGCACAGTACTGTAAACCCAAAAACGTATCCACCGGCGCATAGGGCCCGCCCAAGGTGATGATCCCAGCGGCGTACATTCGCCCATCCCGGTTGCGCATCTCCACCAGCTCAAAGTCGTTGGAGACATGCAAGCGCCCGTGAGGATTGAGGGGCAGGTTGTAGTGGGTAATTAGGTCGTTGAGGAGAGGATTGGTCATGGGATCCGAAACCAAACCCGTACAGTCGATAACGAAATCGGCCTCCACCTTTAATTGCGTGTTGTTGTGGGTACCTCGAATGTAGGTTACCGGCTTACCCTTGTCGCCGGGAACCACCGACTCCACCTTGCCGAACACAATCGAGTACCAGCCCTCTCGCAACCCTTGCCGCACGATCCGCCGCCATTTCCGCCGACTTGCTGTCGTGGTGCCGCCCCAAGCTTCCAGCAGTTCGCGCCGTTCCAGGGGGGTCGCCGCTTCCAATTTGGCACGCAGAACTCCTCCCCAAGTGCCCTTGGGCCAGTTGAAGGGCTGAAACTCCCAATGGTTATCCACTGCCCGTTTGGCTCGTCCGAAGCGATTACCGCTTTTGGGCGCACGGCTCAGATGCACCACCGAGATGCGGGGGTTGACTTTGCGGGCTTCGTAAAGGCGTTCCATCACCTGAGAGGCGACGATCCCAAATCCCCGAATTAGGACGGTGCCACCTTGTTTCTCCAACTGCTCATAAACGTGATCATGAGGCTCATAGCCGTGTACCACCGATCTCAAATCTCCTGTTTTTTCGCGAAACTCCTGCAGGTCGTTGAGCAACTTGATGGCCGGATATCCAGTTGCCAAATGGAGATACTTGGCCACCATAAAACGGTGATCCGTATGGCCGGGCCGCGTTGCCGAATAGGCCACCACATATCGCCCATCCTCCGTTTTGCGAATGGCGCGAATATGGCCGTAACACAACATTTGCTCCCAACCAATTCGGGCTGCCTCCCGATCCATTGAGGCAAATACATCCCCCGCCCGCGGCGTATAGGTATCTGCCAACAAGGGCTCACTAAATACCTGCCACAAAAAGCCGAATGCTTCCAACAATCGGCCGGAGAAAAAGGAACGCCAAGCATCCCGCAGAGCATAGCCAGGCCAGCCCCAAATGTTGTCTGGACAAGAATCGGAGCCAGAGCGAATTCGCTTCCAGCGGGGGATCTGGCAGTTGGTCAAAAGCCGTTCATACCGTTCGTAGGGTTTGCGGGCAATGCTGATGACGCGGATGTGTTCCGGTCTGACCCCGTAGATGCGCAGGGTATCCACCCAGACAAAGCTGCCGATACCGCCGCCCAAGGCCAAATAGAGGGTCTCTTCCACAGGTAGTCCGGTGGCTTTGAGGGCGCTCAGGGCAATTTGCTCAGCTCGAAACAAATCCGGCGGCGGAAAATCCGAGCCAGGCCGCACTTCAGGAAGCTGCTCTGGGGCAAAAACCACCGTGGAAGCCGGGGGAACCTCAAATGCGGTGTCGGGTTGGGTGGCCGGGCGAATCAGTTCGGTGCGCGGCTCCAGCAAAAGAGTAGGGGTGGCGGTCAGAAGGGTGGCATTGGGATCCCTGGGGGACACCAAACCCACGGTGATGCTGTAGGGGCCAAGCTCCACCACTTCTCCCCCCTGGAGCACCCGGCGTGCCTGACGGATTTTTTCCCCATTGATGCGGCTGCCGTTGGCACTGCGATCTTCATAGATGACCTGGCCATCCTCACCGAGATAGACGAGGGCGTGATAACGGGAGATCTCCTGGCTGGCAAACACAGCCCGCGCCACTTCTCGACCTTGCCATTCCTGTGGCAATTGGGCCAGCTCCCTGCCCAAGGCAAGAGGCAATGGAAAAATCAGCTCCTGCTGTTCTTCGGTGATGGGATCTTCCCAGCTCAGTTGAATTTGCATAGCTTCTGCTTACCTTTACAAAGATCATGAAGAGGCCATTGAGAAAACACAGAACAGCGCGACCTCACAGG
>NZ_JANSIC010000030.1:0-6385 GCF_047461955.1 Synechococcus sp. R55.7 | reverse complement strand
TACAAAGATCATGAAGAGGCCATTGAGAAAACACAGAACAGCGCGACCTCACAGGTCACTTTTGGTTTGCCCGGGATCCCTTTTTTCTATCCCCCACGGACTTGGATCAGCCACTGGGATCTGTAAGAAGAATTAAGAAGAATAGAAAGGGTTGGTCCTCTAGAGAGGAGGTTGTGGGGCTTTGCCAGCTTCTGGAGGAGGGATCACCAAGGTAGCGCTCAAAACCAAATGCCCACAGTAGGGACAATTCTGGCCCTGATATTCCGGGGGTAGGTAGTGAGGGTTTTCCAGGCGGCTGCACTTAACCTTGAGGGCGTCCAAAGTGCCGCGGCTGAGGAGATCCCCCTGATCCTTCCTGGCCACTTCTATAGACTTCACCCTCAGCACAATGTGCCCCAACTGAATTTGGCTATTGGCCTCAAGCGCAGGCTCCTCCTGAATCATTTTTCGGCCATTCACCCAGACAGGGTTGGGCTGCTTAGGAGGCAAACGATCCCGAGTTAAGTTGCGAATGTGAAAGTTTAAGGTTTTGGGATCAAAATAAAGCCCGGCGTGAACTCCTGAGACCGAGCGAGTTGGGTCATTGAGCACCACATCACAGCTGGGATCCCGTCCAATGGTAACCAGCTTGGAGGGAACAGGCGAAACCGTTTGCGATCGGCGCCGGTCGGCCTCGGTCCATTCTAAAGTGAGTTGACACACAATCCCATTCTCCACCGTTCAGCGCCTCCATTCCCTAGATCGGCTTCAGCATATCCAAAGGTCAGCTTGGGGAAAGCAGAAGATGTCTTTTTCGTCAAAATTGTTATCTTTTTGGATAACTATAACCTACTCCCCTGACCAAAGGCTTGCGCTGATCCGGATCACCTGAGTTGGGATCTCCGAGTTACATTCCTGCTGGAGACCGTGCCCAAACGCTCCGCGCCGCTTCCGCGACCACCCTCAGCTCCTCTTCCAGAGGGAGAGGGGAGCCAGACGGAAAGGTTTCATTCATGATGTTTAGACCATGATGTTTAGAGTGACTACATACTCGACTTTATCCCCACCCGATTTGAAGCAACAAAACTCGATCTCCTCAGGAACGGCGAGGCCGTTCAAGTTTGACCGAGGTGGCCTGATCCCTTGGCCGGAAGCCTCAGAAATCCACCTGAGAGATAGGGCCTAGAGTGAGTTTTGAGTTTCTGGGGATCCTGCAAGACTAGTATCCTCTGTGTCTTTATCCAAACCGTTTTCAAAGCACTCCGGTAAATGGGAAACTGCCGCTGCCCAGCCGCTCCTGCCGATCGAACACACTGATGGTGAGCTGATGGGATCCCGTTTGAGTGAGGGTAAAGCGATTCTGGGTCAGGGTCAGCCCTGTAACGGTGCAGGTGGTCGCCCCAACGAAGCAGCCGGGCAACTGAGCAGCATCAAAAGCTCCCAGGGTTACGAAATTGCCCAGTGGGGTGGTGACGGAAGCCAAAAAGGCGTTGGAACCCCGGATCCCGGCAGGGGCCTCTACCCGGAAAGACACCACAAAGGTTGGAGTTTGCCCCACCAAGACGGTGCGCGGAGAGAGATCAGTAATGGTGAGGGATGGAGCAGGTATGGGAGGCGGCAGGGGCAGAAGATCGCTGCTGCCGGTCGTGCCCCCACACCCCACCAGAACACTGCTCAGCAGCACCAGCAATGGGATCCGTTCATGCCTTCGCTGCATGGTTTTCCTCCACTCCAAAAGGTCTTCTTTTTTTGAGCTTATTGTCTAGAGTTTGTCTCCACCAAGCCAGCGGGCGGAAAGGAGAGAACCTGGCGAGAAGCAGCCTGGAATCCTTCGTCTATTCCCCTTGCAAAAGGTTTTGGCAAGCTGTGGCAATGGCCCAGTCCTCTTGGGCTGAGATCACCAGAACCCGCACCGGAGCATCCGAAGTGCTGATATCGCAGTTGCGGGGGGATCCGGCATTCAAAACCGGGTCGATCTGGATCCCTAAAAAACCCAGATCTGCACAGGTTGCTGCCCGCACCGGTGCTGAGTTTTCCCCAATCCCCCCAGAGAACACCAGCGCATCCAGCCGATCTAAGCTCATGAGCATTGCCCCAATCTGGCTGCGCAGACGGTGAACAAACAGCTCAAAAGCCAGCTCCGCCCGGGCATGGCCTGCCTCCATTGCCTCCAACACAACCCGCATATCGCTGCTCAGGCCGGAAACGCCCTTCAACCCCGATTCTCGGTTCAAGATCCGATCCAGTTCATCCACACTCATGCCCTGGCGCAACTGATGGATCAAAATGCCCGGATCCACTGACCCCGACCGGGATCCCATCATCAAGCCCTCCAGGGGGGTGTAGCCCATGGTGGTGTCCACACTTCTGCCCCCGCGAATGGCCGCCAACGAGCAGCCGTTGCCCAGGTGACAAGTGATCAGCCGCAACTCCTCCAGGGGTCGGTTCAAGATCTCGGCAGCGCGACGGGCGCAATGCTCGTGGTTGATGCCATGAAACCCGTAGCGGCGGATCCCTTGTTCAGCCCAAGCGTAGGGAAGGGGGTAAAGGGCTGCGGCCAGAGGCATTTGCTGGTGGAAGGCGGTGTCGAAAACGGCCACCTGAGGGATCCCCGGCAACAGTTGCCTTAGCAGACGGATGCCAGCCAGCGCAGCAGGGTTGTGGGCTGGGGCCAAGGGGATCAATTGCTCAATCGCCCTCTCCACCTCTGGCGTAATTAAGGTGGGCTGCCGGTACAGGGATCCCCCATGCACCACCCGATGGCCGACGCCGCCGATCTCAGCCGCCTGGGAGAGCAGGGATCCCTCCCCTTGCCAGAGGCTTTGAAACAGCGGGGCCAATTGGCCGATCCCCCTCTCAGGTGAAACGGAGGGAAAAGGTTCCCACCCACCGCCTCGCCGACGAGTCTGGATGAGGGCCTCCCCCGGCTTGTAGGTGAAATCCACCTGGGCTTGCCAGATGGGCGTGGCCTCCACCCTTCCCTCAACCGTCAGAAATAGGGAGGATTTGAGGCTGCTGGAACCGGCATTGACGACCAGAATATTCACAGCGTGTCTTCGTTGGCCTTCGCACTGCTGGGCTTAAGGCCTATAGCCCGCTTGCTTGAACAGAGCGGTTGACTACCCTGCCGCTAAGGATGACCATAGCATTAAAGCCCTCCTGCAGCTTCCTGAGGCCAAGGCGAACTGCGTAGCGGTAGGACGGAGCTTTAGACCCAATTTTTTGGGTAATCTGTTCCCCTACTTCTGTTGCCCTCCATCCCACTGGACTAACGCTGCTTATGCCCAGAGTCATCGTCACAGATCCCATCGATCAGGCGGGGATCGACATTCTCTCCCAAGTCGCTCAGGTGGATGTGCAAACTCAGCTCACCCCAGAGCAGTTGATCGCGGTCATCCCCAACTACGATGCCATCATGGTGCGCTCCGGTACACGGGTTACCCGAGAGGTGATCGAGGCGGGGACGAACTTGAAGATCATCGGGCGGGCGGGCGTTGGCGTTGACAACATCGATGTGCCTGCCGCAACCAAAGCCGGGATCCTGGTGGTCAACTCCCCAGAGGGCAACACCATTGCCGCTGCCGAGCACGCCATTGCCTTAATGATGGCCCTCTCCCGCCACATACCTGATGCCAATGCCTCTCTGAAGTCGGGCCTGTGGAATCGGCAAGAGTTTGTCGGCGTAGAAGTCTACAAAAAAACGCTGGGGATTGTCGGATTGGGTCGGATTGGATCCCATGTGGCCCAGATTGCCAAGGCGATGGGGATGAAGCTGCTGGCCTATGACCCCTATCTATCCGTGGAGCGGGCAGAGCAACTGGGGGTACGCCTGGTGGACTTCACAACTTTGGTCCAGGAATCGGACTACATCACCTTGCACGTTCCCAAAACCCCTGAAACCACCAACCTGTTCAACGCCGAAACCTTTCGCATGATGAAGCCGACCGCTCGCCTGATCAACTGCGCCCGCGGCGGTTTGGTGGATGAACAAGCCCTGTACGAAGCCCTGAAATCCGGCCAAATTGCCGGAGCGGCTTTGGATGTATTTGCCAATGAGCCCCTGAAGGACTCCCCGCTGTTTTCCCTGGGCAAAGAAGTCCTGCTCACTCCCCACTTGGGGGCCTCCACCGAAGAAGCCCAAGTGAATGTGGCCATTGATGTGGCCGAGCAGATCCGCGATGTGTTGCTGGGGCTGCCGGCCCGCTCTGCCGTGAACATCCCCGGCCTACAGGCAGAGGTGCTGCAAAACCTCAGACCCTACCTGGACTTGGCCGAAACCCTAGGCAACTTGGTTGGCCAATTGGCGGGGGATCGCGTCAACCAGTTGGAGATCCGCCTGCAGGGAGATCTGGCGGAAAAAGATGGTCAGCCGATCGTCATTGCCGCCCTCAAAGGGCTTTTGACGCTGGCGCTGCGGGAGCGGGTCAACTACGTCAACGCCTCCATTGAGGCCAAAGAACGGGGCATCCGGGTGGTGGAAACCCGAGATCCCTCCTTGAAAGATTATTCCGGATCCCTGACGTTGATTGCCCACGGCCCCAATGGGATCCGCTCGGTTTCGGGGGCGTTGATTGGGGAGCGAGAGGTGCGGATTACCCAGATCGACGAGTTCCCGGTGAATGTGCCCCCTTCCGCCAACATGCTGATGACCCTGCACCGGGATATGCCGGGAATCATCGGACGGATTGGCACCCTGCTGGGAGCCTACAATGTCAACATCGCCAGCATGCAGGTGGGGCGCAAGATCATCCGCGGCGATGCAGTCATGGTGCTCAGCTTGGACGATCCCCTGCCGGATGGGATCCTGGAAGAGGTGCTCAAGCAGCCGGGCATCCGTGACGCTTTTGTAGTGAACCTCTAGAATTGTTGATCCCTAGAAAAAATCCCAAATCTCACCTACCCTGGCAAGACGGAGTCTTTGCTTGAACCAGAGCAACTTGTCCCTAACCCTGTCCCAGATCCCAGACTGGGATTGGCCGGCCTTTCTGGAGTCCCTGGGCCATTTTGGTGTGGATCTCAGTCTGGAACGCATGCAAGTCTTGCTGCAGCGTCTAGGACAGCCCCAAGCTGGGATCCCGGCCATCCACGTAGCCGGCACCAACGGCAAAGGATCTGTCTGTGCCTGGGTCAGCCACGTGTTGTGGGCGGCAGGCTATCGTGTGGGCCGCTACACCTCTCCCCATTTGGTGGACTGGCGGGAACGGATTTGGCTGAACGGGGAATACATTTCCGCCAACGACTGGAGCCAAGCGCTGGCCCAGGTGCGAGACTGCCTACAAACCTATGCCCCTGACGAGGCTTCTCCCACCCAGTTTGAGGTTATCACCGCTGCCGCTTGGCTGTACTTCCGCCGGCAAAAGGTGGATGTGGCAGTGATAGAAGTGGGCCTGGGGGGGCGGCTGGATGCTACCAATGCCGGGATCGAGCCAGTGGTAACGGCTATCACCTCCATCGGCTGGGATCATTGGCAGCGCTTGGGCAACAGCCTTCCCCAAATTGCCTCTGAAAAGGCGGGTATTCTCAAGCCAGGGATCCCGGCAGTGTGCGCACCCCAAACTCCAGAGGTCACAGCAGTTATCCAAGCCAAGGCAGAGCAGTTGCAAAGCCCCCTGAGGGTGGTCGACCCTCTACAATGGTCAGAGCCTCAAACCGCCCAATGGCGAGGGCAGCTCCTCACCCTGCCCCTCAGCGGCGATGTACAACTCACCAATGCGGCAGTAGCTCTTGCCGTTGTAGAAACCCTACAGCAACAGGGCTGGCGGATCCCTGATGCCACTGTAGAAAAAGGATTTGCCATCACCCGTTGGCCGGGGCGCTTACAGCGGGTGCAGATTGGATCCCGTCAGTTGCTGATGGACGGAGCCCACAACTTGCCCGCTGCCCAGGCTCTCCGTCGCTATCTGGATGAGCATCAACCTGGCCCCCTCACCTGGTATATGGGCATCCTCACCACCAAAGATGTCCAGGGCATTCTCAGCACCCTGCTGCGGCCGGGAGATTGCTTTTTTGCCCTGCCAATTGCCGGCCACTCTGGGACGGATCCCGAGCAACTTGCTCAGCTAGCCCAGACTCTGCAGCCTCATCTCGCCTCGGCACGGGCACTGCCCAATCTCTCCGCTCTTCGGGCTCAGTTGCTCAAGCCGAAAAACCTCACTGAGCCACCAGCTGTAATCTGCGGATCCCTGTACCTATTGGGCCAGGTGATGCAGGAATGTTTGGGATGGGATCTAGCCTGTTGAACTGACAGGTGAAACCTTATGCAAAACCTGAGCTCCTCTCTTATAAAGAGAGAGGAGCTATGAACAAAAACTAGCTCTCAACCACTATCACTTGATCAAGATACTCCCCTACTGATTGGGTTAGGGTGGTGGGCCTGGCACCGAGCTAGGTTGCCAGCAGGTCGCCC
>NZ_JANSIC010000029.1:11630-15338 GCF_047461955.1 Synechococcus sp. R55.7 | reverse complement strand
TAGGTTTGTGAAGGGATCCCTGTGAGCAGGACTGTTGCCGATCCCACCCCATTTTCGCCCGCACAAGCGCCGGATCCCGGTGGAGCCTGGTGGGATCTCAGTCTCATCGCCTCCCCTGCCCAAGAAGACCTGATCTTTTGGCGGCTGGAGAATTTTGGCTGTCGGGGCATGACCAGCCAAGCCCACGGCGAAGATCAGGTCTGCATTCACGCCTATCTGCCTTGGCCTCACGTCAGCCTCCTGGATTTGGCAGCCCTCTCCCTGCGCCTGCAGCAGGATGCCCTCATTGCCGGTCAGCGGGTTCCCAAGCTGCGCTGGGAACGCATAGAGGCGGAAGATTGGAGCAGCAGTTGGAAGCAGCACTGGCAGCCCCAATGGGTCGGGGACAAGTTGCTCATTTGTCCGGCCTGGCTGGAGCCGCCCTCTCACCCCGGTCGTCACCTGTTGCGGCTGGATCCCGGTATGGCCTTCGGCACGGGCACTCACCCCACCACTCAGCTCTGTCTGGAGTCGCTGGAGATGCGCCTGGAGGGCGGCGGGGGTGCCGAGGGAGTGACTGTGGCCGATGTGGGCTGTGGATCCGGGATTCTGTCGTTGGCGGCGGCCCTGCTGGGGGTGAAGCGGGTATTTGCGGTGGACATCGACCCCCTGGCGGTGCAAGCCACGATGCACAACCGCGATCTCAACGGCCTGACGGATCGCATTGTGGTCGCTCAGGGCAGCCTGGAGCATATTCCCGAAATGGTGGATGGGCTGGTGTGCAACATCCTGGCAGATGTGATCCTGGATATGATCCCGGAGTTTCGGCTGGTGGTGAAGGAGGGGGGATGGCTGATCCTCAGCGGCATCCTCATCGAGCAGGCCAAGTTGGTGGCGGAGATGCTGGAGGCCAACGAATGGGTGGTGGCAGCCCTCTGGCGACGGGGGGAATGGTGTTGTCTGAACGCACGCATGACCTGAGCGCTTTGCCCCGATTGGCGATTGACCCAGCGCAGCGGGATCCCAGCGGTGTTCTCCATTTAACCGGTCTGCAACAGCACTACTTGCAGCGGGTACGCCGCCTCAGGCCAGGGGATCTCTTTTTGGTTTTGGACGGCTCAGGCAAGCTGTGGGCGGCCCGTTGGCAAGCCCAGGGATCCCGAGTTGTGGGCGAGGTGGAGGTGCTGCCGCGGGAATTGCCTGTTTCTTTGCATCTGGGCTTGGCGGTGGTCAAAGGGCAGGGGTTTGACGAGGTGCTCCGCCAGGTTACCGAGCTGGGGGCGGCGCGAATTACCCCCCTGCTGACGGAGCGCACCGTGTTGGAACCGGGATCTGGGCGGCAGGAACGCTGGCAAAAAATTGTGCGGGAGGCCGCAGAACAATGTGAGCGGTTGCGCTGGCCTCAGGTCGATCCCCCCACCCCTTGGACAAGTTGGCTGGCGGAGCTACAAGCCGTTCGCGCTACTCGGACGGAGTCCTTTTGGTGGGGTATAGCCGTGGCGCGCGAGAACGCCCCCCTGCTGGTGCAGGCCCTGCCGAAGCTCAGGGATCCCGTCTTGGCCATAGCCATCGGCCCAGAGGGGGGCTGGACCGTTGCCGAACGTCGGCAAGCTGAGGAATATGGGGGGGTGTGCGTCTCCCTTGGCCCTACCATCTTGCGAGCTACCACCGCCGCTGTTGTTGCCACCAGCCAAATTGCCGCCACCTACTCCTGGTTGGACTCGAGCTTGGATCGGGGTCATTTGGCTCCGCTAGCGACGGGGAGTGTTGTCGCCGATAATCAATAACTAGGCCGTTTGCGTCAGCGGGACGGAGTCCTTTGACGAGAACAGCCATTGGCATAGCAGGCGGCCAGGCCCACCCCAGGGAGGGAGAACGAGAATGGAGATGATCCAGGCGGTGCGGGGCACCCGAGATATTCTGCCGCAGGAGGTGCGGCTCTGGCAGCAGGTGGAAGCCAGCGCCCGAGAGATCCTGGGACGGGCCAACTACCAAGAAATTCGCACCCCCATCCTGGAGTTGACGGAGCTCTTTGCCCGCAGCATTGGCAGTGCCACCGACGTGGTGGGCAAGGAGATGTACTCCTTCAGCACCCGTGGCGAGCAAGAGGTGAGCCTGCGCCCAGAGAACACAGCAGGTGTGGTGCGGGCCTACATCCAGCACGGGCTGCAAACGGCTGGAGATGTGCAACGCCTCTGGTATTGTGGGCCGATGTTTCGCTATGAGCGTCCCCAGGCGGGGCGGCAACGCCAGTTCCACCAGTTGGGGGTAGAGCTGCTGGGCAGCCGGGATCCCCGCGCCGATGCGGAAGTCATCGCCTTGGCCTGGGAGCTGTTGCAAGCGGTGGGGGCGGAGAACCTGAGCTTGCGGCTCAATTCCCTGGGGGATCTGCAGGATCGGCGGGCCTATCGCCAGGCCCTGGTGGACTACCTCACTCCCTTGCGGGAGAAGCTGGATCCTGACTCCCAAGAGCGTCTCACCCGCAACCCGCTGCGCATTCTAGACAGCAAGGATCCCCGCACCCGCGAGATTGCCGAGGGGGCCCCCAAGCTGCCGGATTACCTCGGCCCAGAATCGCGGGCTTTCTTCGAGCAGGTGCAAGATCACCTGCAGATGTTGGATATTCCCTACCAGTTGGATCCCTACTTGGTGCGGGGCCTGGACTACTACACCGACACCGCCTTTGAGATCGTCTCACCTGACTTGGGATCCCAGAGTACCGTCTGTGGGGGTGGTCGCTACGACGGCTTGGTGGAAGAGCTGGGCGGACCTTCTACCCCAGCGGTGGGCTGGGCCGTCGGCATGGAGCGGCTGGTGCTGCTGTTGCAAAAGAAACAAGGGGAGGCTCCGCCAGCACCGGTCGAGGTTTACGTGATCTCCCGTGGGGCGAAGGCTGAGGCCCAATCCCTCCGGATCGCTCAAGCGCTGCGCCAAGCTGGTTTCTGCACCGAGCTGGATCTGAGCGGCAGCGCCTTTGGCAAGCAGTTCAAACGGGCCAGCCGCAGCGGCGCAACTTGGGCTGTTGTGCTAGGGGATGCGGAAGCTGCAGCCGGAGAGGTACAGCTTAAGCACCTGCCTACAGGGCAACAGCAAACCCTTTTGCAAGCCGATCTGATTCAGTATCTGGCATGCCATTCGCGTCAGCAGTGCGGAGCACCTAAGGTGATGGAGCCATGTTGAATTTTTGGGTTCGGCGCGACGGCCAAGAAGACTGGCAGCCGGTACCAGCCGAGGGAGCAGTTCTGGAAGAAGATACCTACACCATTGTTGCCCGTTCGCCCCAGCCCCACTTCACCATCACGGTGGAAGTCCGGCAGCGTCCTCTAGGGCCACAGAATCAGGGCCCCAACACCGGCACGACTCCTCCACAGGTCCAAACCCGTTCTGTGCGCACCAACGATGAAGGGATCGGCATTATTTTGCCCGCCAGCCACCTCACCCCTGGGTTTTGGGAATTGCACTGCCGAGATGCCGACTTGATCGCAGAACTGTTCGGTGAAACCGAGTTGGACAATTGTCTCCGTTTTCAGGTTGTGCCTGCCCCTCTGGAGCCGGAACGAGGGATCCCTGCCCCGGTGGCTGAAGAGGCCGGGTTTGAGCCCCCCCAGAAAAAAGAGGTCGCCATCCCGCCAGAGCTGTTTTCCCTAATGCACAGTGAATTGGAGGGATCCCCGGAGGAGGTGCTGGTGTTGACGGGGCGGATCGGCTGCAGCGGCGAGCTGCGGGTAC
>NZ_JANSIC010000029.1:2324-11530 GCF_047461955.1 Synechococcus sp. R55.7 | reverse complement strand
GAGGAGGTGCTGGTGTTGACGGGGCGGATCGGCTGCAGCGGCGAGCTGCGGGTACGGGTTTGGCAGGAAGGCGAGGAGAGCACGGTTTTCGAGGGGCAACGGCTAATTCAATTTCCCGCTGAAGCCCGAACGGCGGTGTTCAGCATCCCCATCACCCTGCCCAGCCGCGTTTGGACCCGTCCTTTACGGGGGGAACTGGCCCTCACTCCCTCTTCCTGGCGGGATGCAGACCGGCCTTCCCAGCCCTTGACGATTCCGTTTTCCGTCCGCTGTCGAGACCTTCGCGTCAGCGTTGCGGAGCAACAAGGCGGAGAGCTGCCTCCCGCCTCCCCTCCGCGTCAGTATTGGGGAGCAACAAACATCCCACTGGCCCGGTTGCGGGAAGACCCCCCCTTAACCTTGCTGTCTCCCGAACGCACCCTGCAAAAGCTGTTGCGCATCTGGCAACACAGCGCCCCCATTTCCGTCAGCGTTGCCGAGCAACAGCGAGAGGAGGACTCAGCTTCGCCCGTTCAGCCCGCCGAGACCCAAGCCCTCCGCTCCTTCCCGGAAAAGGATCCCCTGCCATCTGCGCCCAACCCCTCCGCTCAGCCCCTACCCGAAGCAGAGACGGCAGAGTTGCCATCGCCCATCTCCTCCCCTTCCCCACCACCCCAAGCTGAGGCCATCTTGCCAACGCAAGCGGCAGCCGGGATCCCGAGTAGCCCTGTAGCTCCCTCTGAAAACTCGCTGCTGCCCCCCGCTCCGCCTGGGGTTTGTCCAACTCCCCAACTGGTGGTGCCCGAGCAACTCCGAGCCGGAGACAATTTCGATGTGGTGTTGCGCTTGCCCCCCACGACCAACCCTGCTGCAGGCCATCAAGCCCCTTTTTGGATCAAGTTTTGGGTGAAGCATGGCCGCACCCGCTCGTTGGTGGATGGCCCCCGTTGGTTGCTGGACTTCTCCCGTGACGAGCAGGGGCAGTGGCAAGCCCTCACCCGCATGACCATCCCTCCCGGAGTCCCTGAGCTGATCTTTGAAGCTTGGGCCGTCAGCCCGGATCGTCAGCAGCAGAGTGACCGAGTTACAGAGCGCCGCTCCATACTGCCTTGAAGCCTGGCTCAGTCGCTGTCTTGGACGGAGCGCACCATCAGCACTGGGCAGCCGATGTGCACCCGCACATAGTCGGAGATGGAACGCCCCAGCAGCCGATCCAAATCGGGAATGCTGCGGGCAATGCTGGGCCGGCGATCCGGGGATCCCATCACCAGCAGATCGGCGTTGCTCTCGGCGGCTAAGCGGACAATTTCTGTGCCCGGATCCCCGACGGCAGTTAACACTTGGTGGCCGATTTGCCGGTTTTTGAGGGTGTCGATTGCCCGATCTAGGGCCTCATCTCTACCTGGGTTGTCGGCATCCAACTGCACAGAGGCCAGGAAGATCTGGGCCCCTTGAATGCCGGAGATCAAGTCAAGGGCCGTGGCAAAGGCGGCCTGGGCAGCGGGGGAGTTGTTGAGGGCCACCATGACATGGCTGGGGTATTTGACGTAGGCGTCGTCTTTGACCAGCAGCATTGGGCAGGAGGCGAGCTGGAACACATATTGGCTCACCGAGTTCTGCAAAATGGCCATGATGCGGTTGCGCCCCCGGGATCCCATCACAATCAGCGGATTGGGCAGGGACTCGGCCACCTGCAGCACCACCACCTTGGGATCCCCTTCCACCAGTTGCGTGCTGATCTTTAGCCCTGGGCGGGGGGGGAAAGTCTGCAGGGTTTGGGCCAGCAGTTCCTGCCCCTTTTGCCAGGCAGCCCGCATCTCCTCGGCAGAGGTCTGGGAAGGCACCGCATGCAGCAATGTCACGTGGCACTGGGCAAAGGCCGGCAGAGACAGAAGGGTATGCACCATTTGCTCAGTGGGGCCGCTGCCGTCGATAGCGGCAATGAGGTTCTCAAATCGAGGCATGGGATCCGTTCTCCGGGCCGTAGTTTGCCAAGACTCATCCTAGATCTGCCCCTGCGGATCCCTGTTACCGTAGGGGATATCCTGCAACATTTTGTTTGGTTTCAGTAACTTAGCCACACATAGCCGGTAAAGCCGCCGCCGGCATTGGTGTTGCGACCGGTCAAGAATTGAAACCCTCCCAAGCCCAGCGTTAACCCTCCCTCCAGCCGCCAGTTGAGCTGGCCAGAAAGCTTGAGGTTGTCGTAGTCGGGATCCTGAACGGCCAAATCCCCGAACAACAAAGGCGCGCCGTTGCCCAAGGTAAAATCCCCATCCAGGGCCAGGATGGCCTGCAGCTCAGGAGTCAGGTCTGCCCCGAAGGTCAGGTTGGCCTTGACCCGATCCCCGGGATAGCCCAAGTAATCTCGGAACGTGAGGCAGGAGTCGAAAAAGGCGGGCAGGGATCCCAACTGGGTATTGGCCGCCACCCCAACTTTGAGATCGTAGCCGAAAACACCGTACCCCAAGGGCAGGGGAATGTCTCGGGTGGCATATCCGGGCGGGATCAAGGCCGTTAGCTGAGCCGAGAAGAAGGGATCCCCGTTTCCCCAAGTATGGCGCAGGCCCAGTTCCAGATCCCGCAGGCCCTGGTTGCGCTGGGTAACGGTGTCAGCCCCGCTGGCAAAGCGATTTTCGATGAAAACGTAGCTGGTGTTGAGGTTGAGAGTGAGCTGATCGCTAAGGCCAGTCTCGGCGAAAAGGTTGAGGCGGGTTTCTCCGTACTCCGAAAGGGCCGGCTGCAGGCGTCCCCCCTGATCAAAGCGGGTGCGAGGCCGATAGACCTCCGGCTGCAGCGAAAAAAAAGTCTTGCCGGCACCGCGGGGAAAACCGCATCCTGCCCAGGCCGGCAGCTCCGGCGGCATTGCACTAACCACTAGACTCGCCAGCAGGCTTGCCCTTAGAAATCTCAGCTTCTCCATGGCAGGGATCCCGGCAGCTTCAGGGGGATTGTATCCCCAGGATCAAGCTCTGGGCCAAGATCCGGGACAAAACCGGCTTTGGAACGACTGCTAACTATGAGGTGGCAGCCGGCAAGCCCACCTGTGCCCGGAATTGGCGAGCGGCGGTCAGCGCCCCATAGGGATCCCCTTTGTAGAGGCCGTAGTGCATGAGGGAAAAGCGCCGCAGCCCCAGTTGAGACACTTCCCGCAGCCACTCCGGCTGGCTCATGAGCTGAAAGTCTGTATGGACGGTGTCGGCCCGTCCGCCACTGGGGTGCTTGTCTTTGATGGAGGGCTCGTAGTGGGCCAACATCAGGTTGGAGTGGATAGGGGAAAACAGGCGGCAACAGAGGCGGATCTGCTCCGGGTTACCGGGATCCGGGCCGTTCAGCTCTGGGTTAAACTCCCCTGGCCGCCGCTGGCGCATCGACTGGAAGGCGATCCCGTCCATCCGGCTCAGGGTCTCGGCAAAGGGCTCCACCATGCTGCGGCCTGCCCCCCGGGAAGGGTCGTCAAAGGTGGCAATCCAGCCCCCCCAGCACAGGGCCACTTCGGCCTCTGGCAGCCGCTCTTTGATGGCTTGGCGGGCTGTGAGGACATTGCGCATCAGGGCTTGGTAGTAGAAAGCAGTGTCGGCGTTGTAGGTATCTGCTGGGATCCGCCAGTAGGAAAACTCAGTAGCCAAGCTCCAGTAGGTGGGGCGGCCCTGAGGATTGGCTTGGGCAATATAGCCCGCCAGCTCGGCCACGTCCTGGATAAACTGCTGGGAGATGTGGTAGTCGCCGCAGGGGCGGTGGGTGTCGTCTTCCCAGGTGATGATGTGGAGGGTATAGCCCCGCTCAAACCACTGCCGCAAAAGCCCGGCCTGGTGCCAGTTGCGCCAAAAGGAGAGATCCCCCTGGCGGTGATCAAAGCTGTTCAGCCAGCCGCTCAGGAAATGGGGATCCCACCCCTGCGCCACTGCCGCCACCTGCGGATCCGACTCGATTTCCCAGAGGAAGCGACCGGGATCCTCGCCAATGCCCACCTGCCAGCGGGCCAGCAGCTCTGACAAGTTCATGCTTCCCGTCTCGGCATTTTCCGGGCTGCGACTCCCCTGCTGACTCAAAAACTCCTGGCCACAGCCGGCAACCCCATAGGCAGCCAGCAGCGCTCCGCCCGCTTGCAGCACCTGTCGCCGCTGCCAGGATCGTCTCCTTTTCATCTCCTCTCCTCCTGCGGTTCCTCTTGGTGTTGGCGAGCCCACAGCCGCACTTGGGGGGAGCTATAAACCTCCCTGAAGCCCGGCAGCCCCTCAAAATTGAGCTCAGGCCAAAATTGCAGGATGCGATCGGCGCTCCGCAAGGGATCCGCCAGCCCCGCTACCAAGAGGTAGTCCACCCTTTCCTGGGGATGCTGAAGGGCCAGGGCAAACTCGTACTGGTGAGGAGTAAGGAAAGAGCGGGGATCCCTTGCCCAAAAGATAGCCTCAAAGTGGATGTCGTCGTCCACCAGCACTTTTTGTCCGGGCAACAGGTGGCGATAGAGATACTGCCCAACCTGGCGCTTTTCCTGCCGCAGCCTCCGCCAGTCTTCTAGGGCTTGCCCAGCAGAGGTTACTTCATACAGGTTTTGGGCAGCTTCCAACTCGCCACTAAGGGGCACTAACCCTGCCACCAGCCGCTCCCAGAGATCCCGCTCCTCGGCCACCAGGGGCATGAGGAAACCCGGCTCTTGGCTCACCCCATAACCGGCAGTGAGGCAGTTCAACCCCAAGAGGGCAGTGATCAACAGGCGCTTAGCCCAGCCGGGGCCGGCTCCGCGACACAAGTAGGCGCCCATCAGCAAAGGCAGCGGCACCCAGAAAAGGCCAAAGCGGCTCAGCTCCCGCAAAAACAGCCCCTGCCCTAGAGAAGCCAGCAGGATGACCAGCGGCATCCCCCAGACCAGAGCCCATACCCAGCGACCCGGGCCTCGGCCCAGCAGGGATCCCAGCCCCAACAGCAGATAGGCAGGGGCCAGCACCGCCAGCCATTTCCCAGCCTCCAGCACCCCCCGCCAGCCACCCGCCTGCTGCAAGTCTTCCCGCAATTGCGGCAGCCGCAGACCGCTGCCCACCTGGTAGGTGAAAGCCCAGGGATCCCCTACCGACAGCCAATTCACATACAGCCAGCTCAGGATCAAGGCTAGGCTGACAAAGCCGGCCACCAACAGCGAGGCCCAGCGAAACCCCCAGACTTCTCGGCGAAAGGCCACCAGCAGCAGCATCCCCGCCCAGGGCAGCAGCCATCCGCTTTCCCAGCGCAGCACCATCAGGGGCCCCAGCGCCAGCCCAACGAGCAGCAGCCTCAGGGTAATAGGCAGCTCATCCCCTGCCGCCACTGACTTCCCCGCTGCTCGTTTCTCGTCAGCCAGGGGAAACAACAAGGCCATGTTTACCCCCAGCAAAAGCGAGGTGGCCGTCCAAGCGGGGCTGCGCAGCAGCATCAAGATCAAAGCCGGCTGCAGCACCATCAACAAACCCCACAGCCAGCGCCATCCCACCTCCACCGGCAAACGGCGTAACTGCCGCCACATCCAGCCCAGCAGCAAAGAGCCCAAGATGGTCTGCAGCAACAGCGGGGATCGTCCCAGAATGGCCGTGACCATCACCAGCAAGGGAGGAAAGGTGGTGCCCACAATGGGCAGGCGCGGATCCGGCCCCAAGGCCGCCACGGATCCCTTATAGCCAAGAAACTGCATCTCCAAGCTCACCCAGCTCCAGCCTTCCTTCAAACCCCACAGAAGGCTAGCCAGCAGCAGAAACAGGATCCCGGTAGACCCGAAGAGCCGCAAGAAAGCCCTGAGCCTGTTGAGAAACATGGGTTACTTCAGTAGCTTCAAGAATTTAGAATTAATTGGAGATTAATTGGAGGGTAACTGGTTAAATCGCCAATCGAGCCTCAAGAGCTATTTAGTGTTAATGAGAACATGTCTCAAGTAGGGCGTGGGGATGGGCTGACGTGTCTAGGAACTGGACACAGGGCTAGATTAGCATTCCCTGGCCTGAGAGACTTTATCTACGAGTTTTGGCGTAGGCCAATTCAGCCATATTGTCGATGAGGAGGTCTCGGATTCTGAGAGAGGATGGGGACGACTTTGCAAGGACATGATCTTATGTTGCAGGCTGTGCGGGACGTGAATGAAGCAGCAGTTCCAGCGCTTGAGCTGGTGCCCTCTCAAGCAGAGACCCGTCCCTGGGGATCCTTCTGGGTTTTGGATGAAGGCCCGATGTACAAGATCAAGCGCATCGAGGTGAAGCCTGGCCATCGGCTCAGCCTGCAGATGCACTACCACCGCAGCGAGCACTGGATCGTGGTCAGGGGCACAGCGAAGGTTACCCGTGGAGAAGAGGTGATGCTGCTGAGCTCCAACGAGTCCACCTACATTCCCCCCTGCACCAAGCACCGCCTGGAAAACCCCGGCACCCTTCCCTTGGTGTTGATCGAGGTGCAAAACGGGGAATATCTCGGGGAGGACGACATTGTGCGCTTTGAGGATGACTACGCCCGCCAGTAAAGGGATCCCCTGGGCATCCGAATCCACGATTTGTGCGTACAGACCCCGAAAGCTTACAGATTTCTGCATGTCGGGCAAACCTGGGTCAGGTAGGCCAAGGGGCTTGCCTGCACTAGACAAGTGAGGGATAAGCAAGAGGGGGTCAAGGTGACGCAGAAGGCAAGGCAGTGGGCTTTGTGGGTTGCCGGTTTGCTTTGGTGTTGCGGGCCGACGGCTGTCCACGCAGCGGAAGTCATTTCTCTGCAAAGGCTGGGCTACGACCGCTCGGTGCTGCTGCAAGGAGCTAACCCGCGTCTAGATATCGGGATCCCTGCCCCCCTCAACGGCCTTGACCCCGAGGCCAGCTTTGTGCAGTTGCGCCTGGATCCCTCGCCGGTGCTCAAGCCCACGTCCACGGTGCGGGTGCTGATCAACGAGGAGCTAATGGGCCTTTTTCTGGTGCGGGACCTGCGGCAGGAGCCGGTGGTGCGGGTGCCCATCCCCAGCTTGGCCGCTGGCGAGCGCTTTATCACCTTGTCGGTGCAGCCTTTCCTGAGCATCAGCGACGATATTTGCGCCGACTTGAATACCGGCAATTTGCTGCTGACGGTAGGGCGGGATAGTTTCTTTGAGCTGGCGCCCCTCGTTCCTGATGCCACGGTGGCCGGTTTTCTGGGCCGGCTGTATCCTCAGGTTACTTTGGTAGTGCCGGCTGACCTCACTCCTGAAGCGGCGGAAGCAGCCCTTTGGCTCTACAGCTTGCTTTCTCATCTGTTTCCGCAAACGCCTATCCTGTGGAGCAACCGTCCGAAGCAGGGGGCACAGGTGATCTTAGAGCCGGCCAATTTCACCCCCCACTTGCAGCATCAAATTACCCCAGAGGGATCCCGCCTGCGAGTGGCCGCCCGCCGGGAAGCTATTCTTGCTCTCTATGAAGAATGGAAGCGGGCGGGGCTGGTCAGCCGCGGCATCCAGGTGACAAGGGTGGCGGATCTGGAGAGAGCGCTCAGGGCCAACCGCCTCAGCCTGCGAGAGCTGGGGATCGTGGATCCCATGTTGCGGGGGTTTGGCAGCCAGTCTTTGGTCTTCAACTTCAGCCTGTCCCAATTGGGGGGGCGACCGCGGGATCTGGCGGCGCAACTAGACGTCATTATGAACCCGGTGGATGGCCGAGTGGGGGATCGCCTCACCGGCTACGTGTTCTTGAATGGCGTTCTGTTGCGCACCTACAACCTGACAGGCCGCACCCAGCTCAACGAGACTGTTACTCTGCCCACCCGCCTGCTGCGCCGCTTTAATCAACTGGAGCTCCGCTTTGACTATGGCGCCAGCCCCGGTAATTGCCAGGGATCCCTGACCCCGCTGACTTTGCAAGTGCGTTCCGATAGCTCTGGCCTTCTCTGGAGCGGCTACCAAGCCCCCACTGGCGAGCTGCAGGAGATCCCGGCGGTGCTTCGAGGATCCGGCCAAGTGTGGGTGGGGGATCCCCAGTTGCTGCCAGCTACTGCTTATCTCTTGGGTGCCCTTGGTCGTCTGTCGGCACAGCCCTTGTTGCCCACCCTCCAGTTTTTGCCGGAGGGGAAATCCCAACTCCAAGCAGAGAACTTTGCCTGGCAGATAATCGTGGCCGGGCCGGAGCAGGTGGAGCTCAACAGCCCCATCCGGCTGGGATCCCAGTTTGAAATCATCAATCCCCTGAACCAGCAGGTTGCCCTGGCAGCTCAGCCCCAGGAGAATCTCGGCCTTTTGCAATACTTTCTCCTCCAAGGCAAGCCCACCCTTTGGCTTTCCTGGTGGGGATCTGACCCGGCTTTGGCAGAGCGCCTCAGCCGCGGCCTTGCCGATCCGCGCACCCGCCTGGCCAACCAGCTACAGGGAAACGTGCTCACCGCCTATGCCGCTGCCCCCGATCTCACCCAAGTACAGAGCTGGGATCTCACGCCGGCAGGCTATCGAGTGCGCTACCCCGGTCGCTTCAGTTGGCAGCTTTTGTTGTGGCAATACCGCTATTGGTTAGTGCTGCTGCTGGCCCTTTTGCTGGCAGTAGGAGCCTGGAATACCTACCAACGCTTGGCCCGCCGCCCTGAGTCGCCCACCCTTTCCTAGGGGGGTTGGCAGAGGACTTCCGGTTAAACCAGACTTGAGTCAAGCAAGGACTCCGTCCCACTTGCGCGAATAGGGTTTCCAGCCACGCTCCATGCTCCAGTCCCTCAAATCCTCGCTTTTGCGCACGGGCTACCTTACCCGGCAGCAATTGGCTGAGGCTGAGGAGTATCGCGAAGCAGCTAGTTGCTCCTTGCCTAGGGCTCTTTGGAGCTTGCGAGTCATGCACCCGGACAAGTTTGTCAACTTGTGTCGCCAGATTCTGGACCGGCCTAGGCTGAGAGACTGGCTGCTCAAGCACTCCCTAGATCCAGAGCTGCCTTGGCTGATTGAGCCTATTGATTTGGTGCCGGTGCGCTTTTTGCCCTGTGGCTGGCTCGACCCGCAAACTGTTGTGGTGGCCACAGAAGAGCCGGGCTTCCCCGCCATTTGGCAGTCTGTGAAACACCTGTGCCCGGAAGCAGAAAAACTCTGGGAGATCCCAGCCACTGAAAAGCAGATCCTGACGGTCATCCTTGAGCGCAAGCTGGCCGCCGAGCTGCTGGGCAGCCGTCTTACCTTAGAGCAGTGGCAGCAGGCTTTGGAGATCCGCCGCCGCACCGGCTCCAGCCTGGGGCAGGTGCTGACCCGGCTGAGCTACCTCTCCACCCCCGAGTATCTCAGC
>NZ_JANSIC010000029.1:0-2224 GCF_047461955.1 Synechococcus sp. R55.7 | reverse complement strand
CCTGGGGCAGGTGCTGACCCGGCTGAGCTACCTCTCCACCCCCGAGTATCTCAGCATCCTAGCCCATTTGCTGGGCTATCCTTCCGTCTCGGAGCTGATAGGGACAGGGCTGCTCCACCGCGACGAGAGCCTGAGCCGGCAGTTTGATCCCGAGGTGATGATGCGCCACCTCTTCTACCCCTTGAGCTGGACGGATGAGCACACCCTTACAGTGATGGTCAATGACCCCCTGGACTGGGAGGTGGATGAGATCCTCTACGCTTGGCGGCCAGGCTTGCGTATTGAAAAAGTTCTGGGCACCGAGCAGGATATCACGCAACTGCTCAGCCAAGACCAGGGATCCCGCTTCAGCCAAGAGGCGGTGTACAAGCTGATGGCCCGCCTGCCAGAAGAATCGGCCTCGCGGGTGTTTACTCCTTCTCAGATTGCAGTGGGCTACGGCCTGCTGCTGCTGTTGCTTTGGGGATTGGCCACTGCTCCCTGGACGACCCTGACGATTTTGGTGGTGCTGATCAATCTCTTCTACGTGGCCTCGATTCTGTTTAAGCTATTGCTCAGTCTTGTGGGATCCGCCGATCGCTTCCACCAGATTACCGATGAGGAAGTAGCCGCTTTGGATGATCGCGACTTGCCCATCTACACCATCCTGGTGCCGGTCTACAAAGAGCCGGAAGTAATGCCGATTTTGATCAAGTCTCTCTCTAAGCTGGATTACCCCCACGAGCGGTTGGATGTGCTTATTCTGTTGGAGGAAAACGACCGAGACACCATTGAGGCAGCTCGAGCTGCCAAGCCCCCCCGCTACGTGCGCCTGCTCATCGTGCCAGATAGCAAGCCCAAGACCAAACCCAAAGCCTGCAACTACGGCCTGGCCTTTGCCCGTGGCGAATACCTCACCATCTACGACGCTGAAGACATTCCGGATCCAGACCAACTCAAAAAAGCAGTCATTGCCTTCCGAAAAGGGGATCCCAGCTTGGTCTGCGTCCAGGCTGCCCTCAACTACTTCAACCGCAGCGAGAACTTCCTCACCCGCATGTTCACCCTGGAGTATTCCTATTGGTTTGATTACCTTCTGCCGGGTTTGGAAACTCTCAGAATGCCGATCCCCTTGGGTGGCACCAGCAACCACTTTCGCACCGACCGCCTGCGGGAGCTGCAGGGATGGGATCCGTTCAACGTCACTGAAGACGCCGACTTGGGCATCCGCGCCAGCCAGCACGGCTATACCGTGGGCGTGATCAACTCCACCACCTACGAAGAGGCCAACTGTGCCGTTAAAAACTGGATCCGGCAGCGCTCCCGCTGGATCAAAGGCTACATGCAAACTTGGCTGGTGCACAACCGCAACCCCCTGCGCTCGTTGCGCAAGCTGGGCCTCAAAAACTGGCTATCCTACCAATTTTTTATCGGGGGCAGCTTCTTTACCTTTCTCACCAGCCCCATCATGTGGCTGCTGTTTATTTACTGGCTGCTCACCCGCGCCCATTGGCTGCAAAACCTATTTCCCAGTTGGCTGGTTTATCTGGGCTTGTTTAACCTCCTGGTGGGCAATGCCATTGGGATTTACCTCAACTTGGTGGCCGTTTTCCGGCGAGGGTACTACGATCTGGCCTTCTATGCCCTGCTCAACCCCATCTACTGGCAACTGCACTCTATGGCAGCTTACATGGCTCTGTGGCAGCTTTTCACCAAGCCCTTCTACTGGGAAAAGACCATCCACGGGCTGAGCAAGTTTACCCATGCCAAAGTCCAGGAAGCTGCTCATAAAGCAGCCTAGGCTACTGAATCGGTTTCCCAAGCAGTGGTGACGAAGTGAGGACAGCCAGCACCCCTCAGAAGCTGTAGTCCGAATCTACGATCACAGCACAACCACTGGGGTGGAGACAGCTAGCCATGATCACCTTGACAGAAAAGTTGCCCTCGTAGGGCGCCTGCACGATGGGGAAATCGTCCAACAGTTCGTCTGCAGCCACCACCTGACCGCTGGCATCGTAAAGCACCAGATCCACATCGAAGCAATCCTGGTCGCACTGCGCCCAGATGTTTTCACCTCGGTAGAAATAGCCTGTAACTACGGTCGATTGTCCATTAAGAAGCCACAAACTACGGCTCTGAGCCCAAGCGGCAGCGCCCCCGATAACTGTGGCCGCTCCTATTAAGCTTGCCACCAACCAGCCCCGCACCGAAGCCATAAGACTGCCCTCCTACTGAAAAACGGAGA
>NZ_JANSIC010000028.1:12415-15514 GCF_047461955.1 Synechococcus sp. R55.7 | reverse complement strand
AGCAACAGGGATGCAGCCGGTTGATTTAACCACCCTGCGTGCTGTGCTCGCCGATCTAACCCAGGCTAAGACAGGTCGGGATCCAGTGTTGCCTGCCCGCGTGGAATGGATCCAACAGACCGATCTGTGGACGGTGGTCATTGGCTTGCGCACCCTCACTGCCCGCCCCTGCTTGCTGTTGTGCTGGCATCCTCAGGCGGCCCGTCTCCACCTCTGTCAGCCTCCTCCCAAAGAGCCGGATGGCTTTCAATTCAGCCAGTTCCTCCAACGGCAACTGAAGGGTTTGGCTCTGACGGAGCTGGCTCTGCTGGAGGATTGGGAACGGGTGATTGACTTGCGCTTTGCCCCTCGGCCCGGGGATCCCCCTTATCGCCATCTCTACCTAGAGGTGATGGGCAAGCACAGCAATGCCATTTTGGTGGACGAGGCGGGCATGATCTTGGCCAGTGGCCATGGGGTAAGCGAGCGCCAATCGCGAATCCGTCCAGTGCAGCCGGGCCTGCCCTATGAAGCCCCCCCGGCCCTAACCGACCCGATCCCGCAGCGATCCGAGCCCTTCTCCTGCTGGCAAGAGCGCGTTGCCCTGATCCCCGGCCCCATCGGCCAACGGCTGTTGCGCTGTTATCGCGGCCTCAGTCGGCACTTGGTGGAAGCGATGTGTCATCAGGCTGGGATCCCGCCGCAAACCTCCACCGATCACCTCTCTGCCCGCGATTGGCAGGCACTGTTTGCCAGGTGGCAAGACTGGTTAACCCGTCTGGAAACCGGCCAGTTTGACCCGGCCCCAACTCCCCAGGGATACACCGTTCTCGGCTGGGCAAGCGGTGCCGTTCCCGTTAGCGGGACGGAGTCCCTGCAACAACCTTCTCGACTCAATCTGCACCAACTTCTGGAAGGCTACTACCAGGCTCAGCTTAACCGCGAACAGTTTGAGCGAGAGCGCCACCGTCTGCTGCAAAGGGTATCCACCCTGCTGAAAAAGCTCTATCAGCGGCGAGAGCAATTTGAGGCAATGCTGGCCGACTCCACCCAAGCGGAAGCCTCCAAGCAGGCTGCCGACTTGTTGATGGCCCACCTCCACCTCTGGCGGCCAGGGTTGCATCACATCGAGCTGCCGGATTTTGCCAGCGGCCAGACGGTCAAGATCCCTCTCGACCCCGAAAAAAATGCCATTCTCAATGCCCAAGCCTACTACCGCAAGCACCGCAAACAAAAACGGGCCCAGGATGCTATCCGGCCCCTACAAGAGGCGCTTGGCCAAGAGATCCTCTACCTCGAGCAGGTGGAAGCGTCTCTACAGCAGCTGGAAACCTATCGGGATCCCCAAGACTTGACCACCCTCAAGGAAATTGAGACCGAGCTGATTGAACAGCGCTACTTGGAGAGTCCCACTCGCAACAGCGGGACAGAGTCTCTGCGGGCGAGCTCAAAACATGCCTCACCGGCAACCTTCAACCCCCACCGCTTTACCAGCCCCAGTGGCTTCTCCATTTGGGTGGGGCGCAACAACCTGCAAAATGATCAGCTCACCTTTCGCGTGGCTCAGGAACACGATTGGTGGTTTCATGCCCAAGAGATCCCCGGCAGTCATGTGCTGCTGCGCTTGCCCCCCGGGGCTGTAGCAGAAAGCGAAGATCTGCAGGCGGCTGCTGATTTGGCGGCCCATTTCAGCCGCGGTCGCCTCAGCGAACAGGTGCCGGTAGTCTACACTCGCCCGAAACTGGTGTTCAAACCCAAGGGATCCCCGCCCGGCATGGTCGTTTACAAACAGGAGCAGGTGCTTTGGGGGCGGCCCAGCCATGCGCAGCTGCTCATTGCGTCAGCCCTTGGGCCACACTGACGCAACTGGTTACTTTGTTTCTGGCCAAGTGGGCAGGTTCGAGGCATTCAAGGGAGAACTTCGAGGGAGTAAGCGGCGCTGCGGCCATAGCGGCTGGGGTCGTACATTTCTTCGGCCAAGGCAGGAGCCACCTGGAATTGGCCGGGGATCTCCGGACGGAAGAGATAGACAAACTCATGGCGACCCTGCTTGAGCTCGGTGCTGAAAAAGGCCACGCGGTCATCCCGATTCTCTTGGCGGGTCCAAAACCAGTCCCACCAGTAGTCTGGGGCCAAGCCGGTGAACTCTCGCGGATCCTGGGAGGTGATCTCGGCGCCGCTGGGCAGGGGATCCTCAATCACCACGTAGTGGCTGTCCCGCTCGGCTTCCACCGTCAACCGGGCCAGGAGGATTTCTCCGGCCCTTACTGTGTCGCCAGGGCGCAGCGGCTGCTCTCGGTAGCGGATCTCCCCGTTGGGTTGGAGCTGGGGCTGTAGGCGGAAGTAGCTGCGGCTCACCGCAAAGCCTTGGGCTTGAGAGGGCAGAGGGTTGGGGACGAAGGCTTCTCCCCTCAAGCTGTAGTAAAGGGGGCCGGGGCCGGACTTTTCCAGGCGCAGGCTGCTCAGGTTCCCCACTTCTGCGTCAGCCCAATCCAGCCCATAGCGGGGATCCCCAGCGCCGGCCTGCCAGCGACCGAGAAGGGATCCGGTTGTCCCATCCAACACCCGCACCTCGCCGGGGCCGGGAAGCTGCTGCTGCTGGGCCTGGTAGTAGGCGGACAGGCCGAGGAGAGCATCGGCGGTGGCTTTGGTGGTGCGCCAGCGGTTGTTTTGCCGCTGCTGGAGAAGGGCCTCGGCAATCTGGGCAGCCCGGTCATCCTGCAGCCGAACGGCCAATTGCAAAAGCGGGCCGGCCACCTCCATGTCGTCGTAGGTGGAGCGCTCTTGGGTCGCACGAGTTGGAGCAGCCGGGATAAACCAGCGCCCTTGGGGATCCTGTTGCCGCCGCTCCAGAACCTCATCCAGGGCTGCCTGGGCAAGATCCCTCTGGCCCAGTTGCAGGGCGGCCAGCCCTCGGTAGGCCAGGCCAAAGGTGGAGAGCCGCTCCGGCGGCGGCAGGTCGGCAGTTACCAAAGCGGGATCCCAGAGGGCCAGGCTGTAGGCGACAAAAGCCTGTAGATCGGGGGAGAGGGCTTGTGGCTGGGCCAGTTGAGCGGCCAGATAGTCCAAGGCCTGCCGCACCCGCCACTCTTTGAGGGCATAGCCAGCAGCTTGGGCAAG
>NZ_JANSIC010000028.1:0-12315 GCF_047461955.1 Synechococcus sp. R55.7 | reverse complement strand
GACGGCTAGGGCGGGCAAGAAGCGACTCAGGGTTTGCTCGGTGCAGCCGTAGGGGAACTCCACCAGGTAATCCAGCGGCTCCAGCAGGGTTGCTGCCGGGCTAGCGGCCAGTTCCAGGTGAAGCTGCCGGGATCCCGGCACCCAGGTGGCGGGCCAATCCAGCGATAAGTCAAGGCTGCCCTCCTGCACCCGACCCACCTGGGAGAACCGTTGCACAGCGCCGAAAGGCTGGCTGGGGATCCGCAGTTGCAACGCATCTTTCAGCCCATTCCCTTCCGCCCAAACCCGCAGAGAGGTATCTCCGGCCCCCAGAACCTGGAGAGGCCATTCCACCCGCCCCGCTCCTTGGGCCGGCACGGTGAGGCGTTGTCGTTCCGGGCCTTGCAATTTCAAGATCCCACCGGCAGGAACAGGAACTTCCAGCCGCACCTCCACCGCTTGGGCTTGACCCGTGCGGTTTTGCACAATGGCCGCCAAGGTGAGCTGATCCCCCACCCGGAAAAAGCGGGGAGCGGCCAAGCGCACCAACAGGTCTTTGCTGACTGAGACCGTGGCAAGAGCGGATCCCACCTGGGTGTCGGCAGTGGCAGCGCGGGCGGTCAAGCGCCAGGTGGTCAGGTTGTCGGGCCAACGCACCTGTACCTGAGCCAGGCCATCGGCATTGGTGACCAGATCCGGGAACCAGGCGGCGGTATCGCGAAAGTCCTCCCGCACTTGGCCGGCCAGCTTGTCAGCACCGCCGGGATATTGCTGAGGGAAAGAGGTAGTGGTGGTAACTTGGTTGTACTGGCGCCCATAGAAGAAGCGGCGAATATCCGGGGTGAAGTCGGGTCGCAATAGGTAGAGGGCATTGTCCACAATCCCTAGGCCCACCTCGGCGCTCACCGGCTGCCCTTGGGCATCGCGGGTGCGGATTTGGATTTGGGCGGTCTCGCCCGGTCGATAGGTGGGTTTATCGGTTTGCAGCTCCACCTGCAAAAAGCGATCCAAGGGGGAGACCCGCAGCAGGGCCTCGCTTCGGTACAGCCGCCGCTCTGGGCCGATGGCAGTGGCAGTGACGTAGAGATTGGGACGATAGTCGCCGCGGATGGGCAGCCGCAGCGTGGCCGTATGCCCCTGGAGACGCAGCACCTGCACCTGGTGCAGCCGGGATCCCTCAATGCCCACCAGCACCGCCACATCCGGCAGCGGCGAGACTATCAGGATCTGGGCCTCTTCCCCCACCTGGTAGATCTGCCGATCCGCCACCACTTCCAGGCTGGGCAGGGATCCCCAACTTTGTAGGGGGCTGCCCGGCTCCACCACCCAGAGATAGTCCACCTCCTGCACCCGTTCGCGCCAGCGGTGCGGAGCACTTTGACGGCGGGGATCCCATGCCGTCAACCGCACCCGGTAGTCTCCCGGCTCCAGGTCGGCGGGCAGGTGGAGGTCGAGGCTGCCTTCCCCGTTGACAATCTGAAAAGGCTGCCGCAGCAGGGTACCTTGCCGTTGGTAGGTGTTGCTCTTGGGATCCCAGCGCCAGCGCTCCAGGCTCAGCTCTCCGGTGGCGCTGACGGGGCGGCCATCGTAATCGCGGGCTTGCAGCCGGTAGGTGAGGGTATCCCCCGGAGCGGGCAGGTGGCGGTTCACTTCCGCAAACAGAGCAAATTCGCCAGCCGTGACCCAGGCCCGCGCCGATCCTGTTACCGTCCGGCGGCTGATATCGGTCACCTCCACCTCGATGCGCAGTTGCTGCACCTCTTGGGGGCCCCAGTAGCTGTCTTCTTCCCAGTTGAGATCCTGCAGCAGGCGATCCAGGCGAAACTCCGCCCGCCCTTGGGCATCCGTCACCCCTTCCCCTTCCGCCACCAACTGGCCGTAGCCGCCGTAGTAGCCCTGCTCCTCTCCCAGGTCGTCGGCGAAATAGTCTTCCTCGGCAGAACGGGGCAACAGCCCATAGCGCAGGCTCCAGTCGGGGCTGCTGTAAACTCGGTAGCGGAGCTGGGCAGCGGCCACCGGCGCGCCGAAAAGATACTCGGCCTCCACCTGCACCTTCAGGGATCCCCCCCGCACCAGCCAAGGTCGGTCGGGCACCACCGCCACCTCAAACTCCGGCTTGCGGTAGGCTTCCACCTGAAAAGAGGTGTATTCGCCGCTGGATCCCTGCGGCCCTGACACCTGCCACTCCAGGCCGTAGCTGCCCAGGGACGCTTCTTCTGGCAGTTGAAACTCCCCATGGACACTGCCAAAAGCATTGGTGGCCAGGGTTTGTTCGCTCAACACATCCCCGTTGGGGGCCGTAAGGGTCAGTTGCACTGCTTGTCCTGGGGGGGGCGGCGTGAGGCGGGTTTGCTCTCGCACCAGGGCGCGGAAATAGACGGTTTGGCCAGGGCGGTAGAGGGGACGATCGGTGTAGGCGTAGATCCGGTGGGGCTGGTTCCAGCCATAGGCGTAGCTGCGGGACAAAGCCTGCAGGGTGTTGTCGGCACTGCGGCCATAGACCACCAGGGAAGAACCCTCTCTCGCCGGCAGGCCAAAGCGGGCCAGCCCCTCTGCATCGGTGGTGGCCGTCAGGGGATCCCCCCACTCCCCGAAAACTTGGATCTGGATCCCGGCCAGGGGACGCAGCTCCCGCAGGTGCACCGCCTGCACCACCAACTGGCTGGCATCCTTCTTCTGGATGAGGCCGAGATCGCTCACCAAAAACCAATGGTCGAAACGGGGCAAGGGTGCAGCCGCATTCAGCGGCTCCCGGCCCTCCGCCTCCACCCAGTAGGCCCCCGGCGGCAGGATCCCCAGCTCCAAGGTTTGGGCTGTCCACCCCTCTCCCGCTCGTCGTGGCACCGGCTGCTGCCAACTGCGCACAAGCTCCCGCCGCAGGGTGGGATACAGAGCCGGATCCAGGGAGCCATAGCCAGCATCCGCCAAATCCCGCAAGAGAGGGGATCCCTGCAGCTCTGTCAGGGAAAAGCGATAGAGGCTGAGCTGCACCGAGCCCAGGCTGGTGGCCCGCCACTGCAGCCGCGCCGGTTCTGCGGTCGTAAACACCTGGCTGGTGCTGTAGAGATAGAGACCGGGGGGGACAAGCTGAGGGCGCAAGGTGGGGATCCGAACCGTTGCCCCCTCCCGCACCAGAACGGATCTCTGGCTGCCCACCTTTTCCAGGCCGGATCCCTGCACCGTCACCTGGTATTCCCCAACAGGCAATCGATCCAAGCGATATTCGCCATCTGCGGTCAAGCTGGCGCTGCGCGTGGCCGGGCCGGCGGCGATCACCCGGACGCTCTCCAGAGCTACCCCTGCCGGCAGCTCCACCCGTCCCGCCAGGGATCCCGTCGGCTGTTCGGAAAGCAAAACTGCCAGCCCCACCCCCAACAACAGCACCAGGGCCGCTAACCATCGCCTCAGCATGGGATCCCTCTCCTCCGTTGCTCCTACCCTGTGCCCTGGCCGCCCTGGGGGTTCAAGGGTCAGCCCAATCCACTACTTCACCAACTCGAACACGTTGAACATGGGCAGGTACATGGCCACGATAATGCAGCCCACCATACCGCCCAGGATCACGATCATCAACGGCTCCAGCAGGCTGGTGAGGGCGCGTACCGCCTCCTCCACCTCCAGCTCGTAGAAATCCGCCGTCTTCATCAGCATCGCGTCCAGCTCCCCTGTCTCTTCCCCCACGCTGATCATCTGAATGGCCATGACTGGGAAGACCTTGGCCTTGTCGAGAGCAGGGGCAATCTGCCCTCCCTCTGAGATGGATTGGCGGGCGGCGTCAATGGCGTTGGCCACCACCTGGTTGCCGGAGGTGTCGCGCACAATTTCCAAGGAAGTCAGCACCGGCACCCCGGAGCGGGTGAGAGCGCCAAAGGTGCGGCAGAAGCGAGCCACCGCCGACTTCTGGATCAGATCCCCGAAGATAGGGAGCTTGAGGGCCAGCGCGTCGATGGTCTCCTTGCCGGCAGGGGTGCGGTAAAAGCGCCGGAAAGCAAAATAGACGGCCCCTAGAAAGCCCACCAGCCCCAAGCTGTACTGGGGCGTGCGCAGGAACTTGCTGATGTTGATGAAAAACTGGGTAAAGGCGGGCAGCTCCCCACCCAAGTCGTTGTAGATGCTCTCAAACGTGGGCAAGATGAACAGCACCATGCCCAAGAAAATCAAGACAGCCAAGATCGTCACCACCACCGGGTAGGTCATGGCTGACTTGATCTGCTTCTGCAGGCGATCCATGTCCTCCAGCAGCTTGGCCAGGCGGTTGAGCACTTCGTCCAGCACGCCGCCCACCTCCCCCGCCTGCACCATGCTGCAGTAGAGGCCGTCGAAGGCGTCGGGATAAGGGCGGATGGAGTCGGAGAGGTTTTTCCCCGCCTCCACCTCCGCTCGGATAGCCCGCAGGTACTTTTTGAGTTTGGGGTTGCCGGTTTGCTCCTCCATGATGGTGAGAGAGCGCACCATCGACACGCCGGCGTTGATCAAGGCAGCAAATTGCCGGGAGAACACTGCCTTGTCGCGAATGTCGATGGATCCCAGCATTGAGAAATCGAAAGACGTATCCAAGGAAAAGAAGGGTTTCTCCTCCTGAATGTCTTCCTGTTTGGCAAAAATCCCGTCTCGGCGCAGCCGTGCACGAACTTCGGTCAAGCTGTTGGCCACCACCGTCAGGCGTACCGGCTGACCGGCCTTTAACCCCCGAACCTTGTAGCGCGGCATGGCTGTACCCCCGGCTAGATCGCTCTAAATAACGAAATGGCTTTAAATGTTTCGCAGGTGCAAAAGAAAAGTCAGCCCAAACCTTGGGCAGATCAACAATCTCTCAGCTAGAGCTTAGCCACAAATCAAGTCAGCGGCTAGAGATCGGCAATGAACCCTCACCCGGGGATCCCAGCACTGCCTGGTGGCAACGAGGTTTAGCGACGGGCGGCAACTGCTGGTGGCCGCTGTTGCTGGGCAGCCGCGGCTGGCGAGGGCCCGGTAACGTTGCCCAAAAGCCGTTGCAACTCCTCGGGGCGAGAGGTCTTAGACATGGCCGTATCGAAGTCGATCTTGCCCTGTAGGTAAAGGTTAGCCAGATCTTGCTCCAGCGTTTTCATGCCCTGCTTGCCCCCCGTCTGGATAGCCGAGTAGATCTGGGCAGTTTTGCCCTCCCGAATCAGGTTGGCAATGGCCGGCGTCACCACCATGATTTCCTGCACCAGCACCCGTCCAGGCTCTCCTGGCTTGGGATTGAGGCGGCGGGCCAGAGTTTGGGAGAAGACGGCCTTGAGGGAGTTGGAGAGCTGCACGCGAATCTGCTGCTGCTGCTCGGGCGGAAACACATCCACCAAGCGATCCACCGTCTGGGCGGCAGAACTGGTGTGTACCGTGGCAAAGCAGAGGTGGCCCGTCTCGGCGGCGGTAATGGCCAACTGGATGGTCTCCAGATCCCGCATCTCCCCGATCAGGATCACATCCGGATCCTCCCGCATCGCTGCCCGCAGGGCATTGGCAAAACTCTTGGTGTCTTCCCCCAGTTGCCGCTGGTGGATGATGCTGCGAATGGGGGTGTAGATGTACTCAATGGGATCCTCGATGGTGAGGATGTGCTCGGCCCGTTCGCGGTTGATCATGTCGATCATGGAAGCCAGCGTAGTCGATTTGCCAGATCCCGTTGGGCCGGTTACCAGCACCAAGCCCCGCGGCAGGCGAGCTGCTTCCTTACACACATCCGGCAGGCCCAGCTTGTCGATGTTGGGGATCTCAGAAGCCAGGGCCCGCATGGCGCAAGCATAGGTGCCGCGATCGCGGTAGACGTTCACGCGGAAGCGCCCGATCCCCCGCACCCCATAGGAGCAGTCCAATTCCCAGTTTTGCTCCAGCTGCTTGCGCTGGTTGTTGTTCAGCATGCTGAAGATCAACCGCTGCACCTCCTCTGCCGAGAGAGGCTCATGCTCTGTCGGCTCAAGGTGACCATTGATGCGGAAGTAGGGGGGCAAACCCGCCGAGATATGAATGTCGGAACCGCCCTTTTGGACGATTGCTTCCATGAGGTCTTCGATCATCAGTTGGGGCATAGGGTTGGGTTCTCCAAAGGCGAGTAGAACTGTCTATCAAAAGAGCCGCCGGCCAAAGCCATGTGAGAAAGGCAACTGTATAGGACTGTTATAGTCGGCACCCCAACATCGTCAAGTGCCAAGCCGACTTCCTAAAACTTCGGGGTCAGGCAATAGGGGCAGTCCATCCAGTCCACATGCAAGGCCGCGCCACAGTTGCGGCAGGTGCTGAGAGCCTTGGCACGGGCCTTCAGCTCGCTTTCCAGACCCTTGTCGGTGAGGGTCACCCGATCCACCTCCTCCAGCGTGGTGAGGCCCTGCTTCACCAGCATCAAACTGTAGGCCAGCAGGGTTTTCATGCCACTTTCCACCGCCGCTTCTTTGATCACCTCCGTGGGGGCCTCTTTGTTGATCAAGTCCGCAAGGCGGTCGTTCATGCGCATGAACTCGTACACCCCTACCCGACCTTTGTAGCCCACGCCCCCACACTTCTCGCAGATGGGCTTGCCGGTGGCCTTGCGCTGCTCCACTTCTTTGGGGGAGAGCTTGTTGGCTTTGTAGAAGGTGAGCTGCTCGCCGTCGCCACTGAGGGTAAGGCCATAGCGGGCCAGCTCCTCCGGCGTGGGGTGGTAGGGGATCCGACATTCGGTACACACCCGGCGCATCAAGCGCTGGGCCAACACCCCCAGCAACGAGCTGGAGATCATAAATGGCTCGATCCCCATCTCCGTCAGACGGGCAATGGCGCCAGGGGCATCGTTGGTGTGCAGCGTGGTCAACACCAAGTGGCCCGTGAGGGAGGCTTCGATGGCGGTTTTGGCCGTCTCGTGGTCGCGGGTTTCCCCCACCAGGATGACATCCGGGTCTTGCCGCAAGAAGGCCCGCAGGATCATGGCAAAGTCCATGCCCTTTTCTCGGATCACCTGCACCTGAGTGATCCCCGGCAGCGAGTATTCAATGGGATCCTCGGCGGTGCTGATGTTGATGCCCGGGTCGTTCACCTCCGCCAGGGCCGAGTAGAGGGTGGTGGTTTTCCCGGATCCCGTTGGCCCAGTTACCAGGATTAGGCCAAAGGGTCGCTTGACAATCTCCTTGAAGCTTTCCAAGGTCTCTGGGTCGGTGATCAGCTTGTCCAGCCCCAGTTGGGTGGCGGAGTTGTCCAGGATCCGCAGCACGATCTTTTCCCCATAGCGGGAGGGCAGGGTGCTGACCCGGAAGTCCACCTTGCGCCCCTTGAAGACCCGCCGGATCCGCCCATCCTGGGGCATGCGCCGCTCGGCAATGTTCAAATTGGACATGATTTTGAAGCGAGCGGTGAGGGCAGGGACGATCTTCTTGGGAAAGTTTTCAAAAGCCTGCCGCAACACCCCATCTTTGCGGAAGCGGATGCGCAGGTATTCTTCTTGTGGCTCGATGTGGATGTCGGACGCCCCATCCTGCAGGGCCTTGACCAGGATCTGGTTGGACAGTTTAATAATCGGGGCATCATCTGCCGATTTGACCTGCTGCTCCAGGGATCCCTCGCCGGCCTCATCGGCAGCCACATCCTCAATAGCATCCAGATCGATTTCGGCAGTGTTGACCACCACCTCTTCTTCCTGTTGGGCAGCAGCCGCGTCGTTGATCCCCTTGATGGCCAGCAGCTCCGCCTGCGCATCCATGTAGCGGTTGATCAGGGTCTCGAAATCCCGCTGGGTGAAGACCCGCCGCTGCAGCTTCAGCCCCTGGATGCGGAAGCGCCGTTGAATGTCGTCCAGTGCCTGCAGGTTGTCTGGCTTGACCATCGCCACCGTCACCTGATTGTCTCGACGGCGAATGGGCAAGAACTTGTAGCGGTTGCAGATGTCGAGGGGCAAGATCGAGTCGATCAGCCCAATCATCTCGGAGATCTCCACCGGCTCCAGGTCGACATCCAGGGAGGGGATCCCGTAGATGATTTTCAGTTCAAAGAGCTGCTGCCGTTTGTAAGCCCGCTCCAGGTCAGGGGTGATCTCTTTGCCCACGATATCCTTGACCACCAGAGCCAGGGCCTTGCTGTTGCCCTCTCGATCCGCTTTGAGGGCGTTTTGGATGTCCTGGATCTGCTTATCGTCGGCAAAGCCCAGCTCCTTTAACTTGCGGCCAAAGGGGGTAATGCTGACGTTGGCGATGGCCAGAGCTTTGCTGGCAGCGCCGGCGCGGCGCGAGGTAAAGGGAGGGGAAGGAAGATCGCTCATGCTGGCGGGTCACCCACAATGCCTCTATTTCACTGCACTTGGCTGCTAAGGGTCAACGGTAAAGATACATAAGTCTGGACTGCCCAGAGGCCGCCAACCCTGGGCTTACTATGCCCCAACTCGGCTCAAATCTCGCATTCACATCCATCTCGTCCCCTAAGCCTCGCAGACCAACGCTTGCGACCGCTGGGTCAAGTAAAGATTTTCGCCGTAATCGACAGGGCAGTCGATGAGGGTGGGCACCGGCTGCTCGAGGGCCTGCTTCAGGATGGGGATCAGCTCGGCAGCCTTTTCGACGCGGTAGCCCTTGAGGCCCATGCTCTCCGCCAGCTTGACGAAGTCTGGATTGCCGAACTTGACGAAAGCAGCCTCGTTGTATTGATTGTGTTGCTTCCACTCGATCAGCCCATAGCCGCCATCGTTGAAGATGAGAGTTACAAAGGGAGTGCCCACCCTGAGGGCAGTTTCCAGCTCTTGGCAGTTCATCATGAACCCTCCATCTCCGGTTACGGCCACGATGCGCCGGTCGGGATGCACCAATTTGGCGGCCAAGGCCCCCGGAATGGCGATGCCCATGGCGGCAAAGCCGTTGGAGATGAGACAGGTGTTGGGTTTGTCACAGTGGTAGAGGCGGGCCATCCACATTTTGTGGGCGCCGACATCGGAGATGACGATGTCTTCGGGTTCCAGGACTTGGCGCAGGTCGTAGATCAGCTTCTGGGGCTTGATCGGGTAGCTCTGATCCTGGGCATAGCAGGTGTACTCGCGGACGATGTTCTGCCGCAGGCTGAGGCCATAGGGATCCGGCTTGCCCGTGCGATCGCAGCGGCGCAGGATCTCCATCAGGGAGTCGGAAATGTCTCCCACCACCTCCACTTGCGGGATGTAGCTGCTGTCGATTTCTGCGGGCAGGGCAGCGATGTGAACGATGGGGATGGTGCCGTCGGGATTCCATTTCTTGGGGGAGTACTCGATGAGGTCGTAGCCGACGGCAATCAACAGATCGGTGCGGTCGAAACCACAACTGACCAGATCCCGCTGCTGTAGGCCAACGGCCCACAAGGACAAGGGGTGGGTGTAGGGGATCACTCCTTTGCCCATGAAGGTGTTGACCACGGGGATGTTCAAGCGGGTGGCAAATTCCGTGAGGGCGCTGCTGGCTTGGGCGCGAATGGCCCCATTGCCGGCCAAAATCAAGGGGTTGCGGGCGCGGGAGATCAGGGACGCCGCTTCGTTCAGGCTTTGATAGGAGGCGTAGGTTTTGTCCAGGCGATCTCTCCTCAAGGGAGTGCCGCTGGCTTCCATGGCGGCGATGTTTTCCGGCAAGTCGATGTGGACGGCCCCGGGCTTCTCGGTTTGGGCCAATTTGAAAGCCTTGCGCACGATCTCCGGGGTGATGCTGGGGCGCACGATCTGGGCATTCCACTTGGTGACGGGGGCAAACATGGCCACCAAATCCAGGTATTGATGGGATTCGATGTGCATGCGGTCGGTGCCGACTTGGCCGGTGATGGCCACTAGGGGTGCTCCATCCAGGTTGGCATCGGCAACTCCGGTCATCAGGTTGGTGGCGCCCGGCCCCAAGGTGGAGAGACACACCCCCGCTCTGCCCGTCAGCCGGCCATAGACATCGGCCATGAAGGCGGCCCCCTGTTCGTGGCGGGTGGTGATAAAGCGAATTGAGGAGCGGCGCAGGGCTTGCAGGACTTCCAGGTTTTCTTCGCCAGGAACGCCGAAGATGTACTGCACCCCCTCATTTTCCAGGCAGCGAACCAGCAGTTCGGCGGTATTCATGGTGGCAAGGGTATGGAGAACGGTGGATCTGGATCCCACCATAGACGGCGGACGGGGCAAGGGATAACTTGTTTTCTGGGCTTGGGGACGGGGGCAGGCTGGGCTGGGAACCAAGCTAAGCTCAAAGGGGCGGCCCAGGCCCAATTGCCCCTCCAAGCTTCCTCTTCTGGAGATGCCCATGCGGCTCTACGTCGAACCTTTCACCGTTCACAAGCGCTACGCCTTGACCATCAGCCGAGGTACCCACAGCGATACAACCTTGGCTTGGGTGCGAATTGAGGAGGAGGGAGTTGAAGGGTGGGGAGAGGCTTGCCCTTTTTCGGTGAGCGACGACTACCACCAGTCTCTGGACGACATCCTGATGGGCTTGGACGTGGCCAAAGGGATCCTGCGCCGCCATTCCCCCTGGGAGCGACAGCCAATCGAGGCAGAACTGCTGCGGGCCGGGATCCCTTCGGCAGCGCGGGCAGCGGTGGATATGGCCCTGCACGATTGGATGGGCAAACGGCTGGGGAGGCCCCTGTGGCAGTTGTGGGGGCTGGATCGCTCCCGCATTCCGCCCACGACGATGACGATCGGCATCTCCACCCCGCAGGCGGCCCGCCAGCGCGCCTTGGCCTGGATGGAACAGACCCAAGCGCGGGCCTTTAAGATCAAGCTGGGCAGCGGCTCAGGACTGATGGCGGATCAGAACATGCTGATTGCTGTACAAGAGGTGATCCCGCTGGGATCCCTAATTACGGTAGATGCCAACGGCGCTTGGACGGTGGAGCAAACCCTGAGCATGAGCAACTGGCTGGCGGGGCAAGGGGTGAGCTACCTGGAGCAGCCTTTGGAGAGGGGGCAGGAAGCGAAGCTGATCACCCTCTGGCACGAGTCGAAGCTGCCCATTTTTGTGGATGAGAGCTGTATGGACAGCCGCGATATCCCCCCTCTGGTGGATCGCGTCCACGGGATCAACATTAAGCTGATGAAATGCGGAGGCCTCAGCGAAGCCTGGCGCATGATCCACACCGCCAAAGCCCACGGCCTACAGGTGATGTTGGGCTGCTACAGCAACACAGCTCTGGGGAATACAGCGGCAGCCCACTTGGCTCCCCTGGTGGATTACCTGGACTTGGATAGCCACCTCAACCTCATCGACGATCCCTTTGCCGGGGCCATCCTGCAGGACGGCTGCCTGCTCCCCACCGACCGACCGGGTTTGGGGGTAGAGCTGCGGGAGGAATAATGGGAAGGCCGGAATCCCTGTCCAGCGAAAGTCGCGTGGCCATCCTGCTCCACGGGGGATTGCTGGGGGAGCATGGGAAAACGGGGCTGGGGCTGCTGCGCTACGGCTCTTTCCCGGTGGTGGCGGTGATCGACCGGGAGCAGGCGGGGGGATCCCTGGCCCATCTGACCGGAATTGCCAAAGACATTCCCATCGTGGCCTCGGTGGAGGAGGCGCTGGCCCACCGGCCTGAAGTTCTGGTGATTGGGATCGCCCCTTCAGGGGGGCAGTTGCCGCCAGCCTGGCGGGAGGAGTTGGGCCTGGCCCTGCGAGCTGGCCTGTCTCTGGTGAATGGGCTGCACACGCCTTTGGCCGAGGATCCCCAGTTTCGGCAGTGGTTGCAGCCGGGGGCCTGGATCTGGGATATTCGCCGCGAGCCCCCCAACCTGTCGGTGGGGAAAGCCCTGGCCCGCACCTTGCCCTGTAAACGGGTGTTGACGGTGGGCACCGACATGAGCGTGGGCAAAATGTCCACCAGCTTGGAGCTGCACCGGGCCAGCCTGAGGCGGGGCCTGCGCTCCCGCTTTTTGGCCACCGGGCAAACCGGGATTCTGATCGGCGGCGAGGGGATCCCTTTGGATGCGGTGCGGGTGGACTATGCCAGTGGGGCGGTGGAGCAACTGATCATGCGCTATGGCTCTGACCACGACATTCTGCATCTGGAAGGCCAGGGATCCCTGCTCAACCCCGCCTCTACGGCCACCTTGCCCCTGTTGCGCGGATCCCAGCCCACCCACCTTATCCTGGTACACCGCGCCGGCCAAACCTACATCAAGGGGATGGACTACGTGCCCATCCCGCCCTTGTCCAAAGTGATTGAGCTGTATGAGCAGGTGGCAGCGGCTGCCGGGGCCTTTGCCCCCGCGCCCGTGGTGGGGGTTGCCCTCAATACCTTCGGCTGGGAGGAAGAAGCAGCCCTAGAGCAGATCCGCCGGGTGGAAGCCGAGACCGGACGGCCCTGTACGGATGTGGTGCGTTTTGGGGCGGATCCCTTGTTGGAGGCAATTCTGGCGGCAGGATAACTCAG
>NZ_JANSIC010000027.1:13502-15515 GCF_047461955.1 Synechococcus sp. R55.7 | reverse complement strand
CCTTTTCTGATCTCCCCTCGCCCCTTGGGAGAAAGACTAGGGGGGAGGGCGCTGACTGAGTTCTGGTTTTGTCGAGCATCTTGCGCCTGGTAGGCTGAGAGGGATCGATTCGTTCCTGATTCCAGTCGTATCGGTTCTATGGCGGTTTGGGATAGGGTGATGACCTCCCGGCATCTGCCCCTGCTGGGATCCGGCCTGGGCCTGGGAATAGCCCTGACTCTCTGGTACGGGCTGTCCGGCTACCACGTGCTGCAGATTGGCGTTTGGTTGCTAGGGATCCTGCTGGTGGGGCTGTACTGGGCGCAGTTTTCCCCGGCTCAACCCCCTTGGGATCCGACGCGGCTGCGCTGGCAACAGGAGCTGTTGCACCTGGGGCTGTTGGTGTTGGTCTTTGCCCCGATCTACCTCTACGACCTGCCCAACATCCCTTTTCAGATCAATACTGACGAGATTGTGATCACCTCCATGGCCCGTCGCGCCTCAGGGGTGCGCTATCCCGATATCTTTGGGCTGATGCCGGAGTATTTCTATTTCCCCCGCTTCATGTTCAGCCTCTTCGGCGGCCTGACGCGGCTGATGGGGGGAGTCACGCTGCTCAATGTGCGCACGGTACATGCCGCCTTCGGGGTCGTCACCATTCTGGTGGCCTACGGGTTTTTTCGGGCATTTTGGGGATCCCGGCTGGCTTTGGCGGGGGCGGCCCTCTTGGGATCCAACCACGCCTTGCTGGGCATCAGCCGCATGGCCATGCGGGAAAACCTGATTGTGCTGGTGGAGTGTGCGGCCCTGGCCTTGCTCCTCAAGGGCGTGCGGGAAAAAAATCCCCTGTTGCTCTATCTGGGGGGAGGAGCGGCGGCTTTCTCCCTCTACGGCTATTTGCCGGGGCGGGTGGTGATCCTGCTGGGGTTGCTGTTTGGAGTTCTGTACCTGCTCCTGGGCCGGGAGGATCTCCGAGGAGAAAACAAGCAAGCTAATCCCCTCTGGGTCCTGGCTAAGCTGACGGTGCCCGCGGCGCTGGGCTTTTTTCTGGTGGCTGGGCCCATTCTGGTGGCCACGGTCACAGCACCTGCGGTGAGCGCCGAGTACTCTCGCCAACAATTTCTCTTTTTCCCGGAAGGGCGGGCGTTACAACAGATGTGGGTGAATGCGGCTACGCCAGAGGAGGCGGTCTGGCGCAACATCTTCAACGGCCTGAGTATGTTCAACGACCCCGGCCAGCACGACCGCGGCTACATCTATCCCAACTACGGCCATGCTTTTGTGGATCCCTTGACGGGGGCTTTGATCTGGCTGGGGCTGGGATCCGGCCTCTACCGCCTTTTCAAGAAGCGCAGCCAGCCCCACGACTGGCTCTGTATCGGCAGCTTCCTATTTCTCTACCTGCTGTTTAGCTTGGCCATCACCAAAGCCCCCAACTACACCCGCCTGCTGGTGATCCTGCCCTTTGTAGCCTATCTAACCTTGGAAGGGATCCAAGTGCTGGCAGGTCTCCTGGAACGCTGGGGATCCCGGGCCGGGAGTTGGCTGCCGGCGGCGGCGATGGCGGGGGCAATCCTGCTGATTGGGGGGTGGAACCTGGCCATTTTTGGAGACTTTGTCCACAAAGGCTGGACGCAGGGCAACGATGTGGGGGCCACCGGGCGCTATGTGGCAGCTCGCCAAATGGATCCCGACTACCGCTTCTATCTGGCGGCTAGCACTGCCTACCCCTATTTCAGCTGGGGGGAACCCCACTATTGGCAAAGCTGGATCCAATTTTTTGCCGGACGGGAACAAAAGGTAGCGGTGTTTTCCCCTGAGGTGTTGCCCATCCAGGCGCTGGAGCCACCGTTTACCCTGTTCATGAACGAGTGGGTATGGGATCAGCAAGGGGCAGAACTGCAACGGCGTTTTCCCAGCGGACGGTTGCACCGGATCCCTGCCGAGCGGGGGCTATGGGCCTTTGAGGTGGCGGATCCCTAGAGCTCCCCCCCTGGTTTGGCCAACCCACTGTTCGCGGGACGGAGTCCTTTC
>NZ_JANSIC010000027.1:9954-13402 GCF_047461955.1 Synechococcus sp. R55.7 | reverse complement strand
GCGGGACGGAGTCCTTTCTTTTTACCAGGCTAAAAGTAGCTGAAAGCACACTATGCAGATCCAGAGCCGCCAACAGTAGAAGAAGATGATAGCGTTCCAGGGATCCCAGACGTGCGTTTTGATGCCTACGACCCGGGCGAGGGGTTTTACGACGAGCTGTTTTTGGGGCGTAACCAGCCCCGTCCTGAGGCGATCCCGCTGATTGAGCGCATTCATTCTCTGGAAGAAGGGGAACTGCAGCAGCGGCAAGCGGCGGCGCAGGCGGCCCTCTTTCAAATGGGGGTGACCTTCAACGTCTATGGCGATAGCCAGGGCACGGAGCGAATTTTCCCCTTTGACATCATTCCCCGCATCGTCTCGGCTTCCGAGTGGCAGCGGCTGGAGAAGGGTCTCAAGCAGCGCATCCACGCCCTCAACCTGTTCATCGACGATGTCTATCACGACCAGAAGATCCTTAAGGATGGGGTGATCCCTGCCGAGCTGATCGAAACGGCCAAGGGATTTCTGCGGCCCTGTGTGGGGCTCAACCCACCGGGGAGAATTTGGTGCCACGTCACCGGCACCGACCTGGTGCGGGATCGGGACGGGACTTGGTACGTGTTGGAAGATAACCTGCGCTGTCCGTCGGGAATCTCTTATGTGCTGGAAAATCGGCGGGTGATGAAAAGCACCTTTCCCTCCCTGTTCAACACAATGGGGATCCGCCCGGTGGACGACTACCCTAGCCATTTGTTGGATACTCTGCTTAACCTGGTGCCGCACCTAGCCAACCCAACGGTGGTGGTGCTCACCCCCGGCATCTACAACTCCGCCTACTTCGAGCATTCTTTCCTCGCCCAGCAGATGGGGGTGGAGCTGGTGGAAGGGCGGGATCTGGTGGTGGCCGATGGCTATTTGCAAATGCGCACCACCAAAGGGCTGCAGCGGGTGGATGTGATCTACCGCCGTATCGACGACGACTTCATCGATCCCCTTGCTTTTCGCCCTGATTCCCTCTTGGGGGTACCCGGCCTGTTTGAGGTTTATCGGTCAGGGCGGCTGGCGATTGCCAACGCTTTGGGAACGGGGGTGGCGGACGACAAGGTGATCTACGCCTATGTGCCCCAGATGATCCGCTACTATCTGGGAGAGGAAGCCATTTTGCCCAACGTGCCCACCTACCTCTGCTGGGATCCTAAGGATCAGGCGTACGTGCTGGAGAACCTCGACAAGCTGGTGGTGAAGGCAGCCAACGAGTCGGGTGGCTACGGCATGTTGATGGGATCCCAGGCCACACCGGAAGAGCGGTCTGCTTTTGCTGAGAAAATCCGCGCCCAGCCGCGCAACTACATCGCCCAACCCACCCTGTGCCTTTCTCGCGTGCCCACCTTGGTGGATCGGGGAGAAGGCCCCCGTCTAGAACCCTGTCATGTGGACTTGCGGCCCTATATCCTCTACGGCAAAGAGATCTACGTTCACCCAGGGGGGCTGACCCGCGTCGCCCTCAAGAAGGGATCTCTGGTGGTGAACTCCTCCCAGGGGGGCGGCAGCAAAGATACCTGGGTGCTCTGCGCGGATCCCGGCTGTTGAGAGACGGCTTGCAAAATAGGTTCAGAGCCGCTCGCCCGAACCTCTGCTCCACCGGCCAAAGCGGCTGGCATGCTGAAGCGCCAAATCCACGTAGTGCTGGGCGTGAAGGCGCAGTTGCTTGACCTCTTCCTCGGTGAGGGTGCGGATAACCTTGGCCGGGATCCCCGCCGCCAAAGAGCGAGGTGGCACAGACCGGGTGACCACCGCTCCAGCTCCCACCATGCTGCCCGCCCCGATGGTGACCCCGTTCAAGATAATGGCCCCAATCCCGATCAGACATCCCCCCTCGATGTGGGCACTGTGGATGACCGCTCGATGGCCTATGGTCACTTCCTCGCCAACCAGGGTCGGCTGTCCGGGATCCCCGTGCAGGATGGCTCCATCTTGGATGTTGCTGCGGCGGCCAATGACAATGGGCGAGAGATCCCCCCGCAAGATGGCCCCGTACCAGATGCTCACCGCTTCCGCAAGTTGGACATCGCCGATCAGTGTGGCATTGGCGGCAATAAAGGCTGCCTCATCTACTCCCGTCGGCTGCCGATCCAGCCCAATTGGCCAGGTGTCCTGTTTTTCTCGTTGCATTTAGAGTCGAGGCCGTTCATGTCAGTTGGGCTTGACGTTGAGAGAGTAGAGAGGATTCAGACGGTTGCAAGGGGCGAATGGCAAAGAAAGTTTCGTAGATGCAATCGCCAACGTGGTTCATTTGTAGCTGCAATTTGTCGAGAAACTCATGTAAGCCCTGCTCCATAATGTCGTCGATGGTTAGGTAGTCCAGCTCAGAACGCAGGCGGCCCAAAGCTCGCTCGCTGGGATCCCGCCAAGTATCGGCTGGGGTGCCGGTGATCTGGTGCAGGGATCGATCCGCATGAATAAGACAAAACTGAATGGAGCGGGGAAATTGCCGATCCAAAATCAGGAAAGAGGCCACCTCTCTGGGATTGATGCGGTGTTGGCGGCTGTGTTTCCGGTACATTTCATAAGCACTGGCCGACTTCAGCAAAGCAATCCACTGCAACTCATCCAAAGCCGTGCCCACGTACTGCAGAGAGGGCAGCAAGATAAAATACTTAACATCCAAAATGCGCGCCGTTTTGTCTGCCCGCTCCAAAAGACGGCCAATCTGGCCAAAGTGCCAACCTTCCCCGTGGGTCATGGTGGCATCCATCACCCCGGCGAATAGGTGGCTGGCCAGTTTCACTTCCGTGAAGAAATCGTGGAGCTGACTCAGGTGGGGGCCTTGCTGAGCTGCTTCTTTGACCATCAAATAAAAGCGGTTGACCCGCTCCCACATTTCTGAAGAAATGACCTCCCGCACAGAACGGGCATTTTCTCGCGCCAGCCGCAAACAGGAAAGGATGGAGTTGGGGTAATCCCTATCAAAAGCCAGGAACTGGATGACCGTTTCTTGGGTTGCCTGGCCATAGCGTTGGTAAAACAGCTCCTGATCCCCGGTGGTGTAGACAATGGGATCCCACTGCTGGGCGGGACCGCTGGGCAAGTCTAGGATGAGGTTGAGATTGACATCGATGAAGCGGGCGATGTTCTCGGCGCGCTCCACGTAGCGGTTGAGCCAGTAGATGGAATCGGCCACCCGACTCAGCATGCTGTTGCCTCCTCTGGAGTGTCTTGTCTCTGCGCTCCGTTCAAACCCAGCAGGCGGAGCAGCCGCCGCACCTTCACCAGCAGCACCCCCGTTAGGCCAGTCAGGATCCATCCTATCCAGTCGGCTGGGGTGCCCAGATAGCGCACCTCCACGCGATGATCCCCCGGTGGGATCCGCACCTGCAACAGCCCCACTCCGCTGTGCTCAGCAGACGTGAGGCGACCATCCACCTGTACCCGCCAAGCAGGGTAGTAAAACGTGCGCAGGACTACCCAT
>NZ_JANSIC010000027.1:7270-9854 GCF_047461955.1 Synechococcus sp. R55.7 | reverse complement strand
GCGCTGATCCCAAAAGGCTGGCAGCAGATAAAACGCCGTCCACCCCAGCCCCAGCCCAAACCCCAAGTAGCAGCGCCCCACCCTGGGCCAGAGGGGATCCCAGCGGCCCAGCACCCAAGGCAGAGGCAGCCAAGTTAGCGTAAAGACCAGCAAAGTGGGCAAGTGAGATAGGGCCAACAGGCCGTAGCTAATGGCTAAGGCCACAATCGGCCAAAGGGACTGGGGCCGGCAGATCACCTGGACTGAGGCCCAGAAAATCCAGGGAGAGACAGCAATGGCCCACACTTCCCCCATTGCCCCCCGTTGGTAAATATCCACCAGCCAATAGGGGCCGGCCATACCCGCCAGAGCCAAAACCAGAGCCCAAGCCCAGGGGATGAGTTGCCGGAGAAGGGCATACAGCCCTGTCCCGAAGACCGCCATTGCCAAGCCCATGCTGGCCACCAAAGAGGTGGGCATATCCAGCTCCAGCAGGCGAAACGGCAGAGGGGCCACCATGCACAGAGGGGGGTAAAAGGCAAAGGTAGGATTGCCGTAGCCGAAGTTGGAATACTCCAGCCAGCGGGGGTAAAACTGCCCGCCGAAAAACTGTCGTTGATACTGAAAGGCCCAACTGAGGTTGAAGTGAGTGGAGTGAGTCATGGGATAGCCCTGGCGCAGCATGGGCCAGAGCAGCACCCCAATGCCCACCAACAACCCTAGCCCAACACCCCTCTCTGGTTGTTGCAAAGCTTTCAGCATTTCTCGGCGTTATCCCGATCCTCTGCCTCGAAAGGCCCAGACTTCCCCCCATACTTGCGCAGCAGCCGGATGTGTTCGATCACCATCGTCTTCTCCAGGGCCTTGGCCATGTCGTACAGGGTGAGGGCGGCCACGGAAACAGCCGTCAGAGCCTCCATCTCCACCCCTGTTTGGGCGTTGGTTTTCACTGTAGCGGTGATCAGAAAGCCGGGCAGATGGGGATCCGGATTCAGATCCACGGTGACGCTGCTCAAGGGGAGAGGATGACACAGCGGGATCAGATCGGCGGTGCGCTTGGCAGCCATGATCCCGGCCAGCCGGGCCGTTTCCACCACATTCCCTTTGGGCCCTTGACCGGCCAGAATAGCCTGCAAAGTCGTTTTTGACATGCGTACCTGCCCTTGGGCAGTGGCCAAACGGGCAACCGTGGGCTTATCTCCTACTTCCACCATCTGTACTCGGCCAGAGGCGTCCAGGTGGGTGAGGGCTTGCCCAACAAAGGACTCTGTCCTGCTGGCGCGACTAGAACTCGAATCCGATGGCACCCCGGCCTCCCACAATCCTTGAGAGCTGAAGAGTTGGCTTAGGCTCCGATGAGGTCGGCAAATCGGCAACCAGACCCGCAGGGACTTGACAACTAGTAGCGAATCCAGGCATAGGCGGCATCAGAGAGCACCGGCACCTCGGCGTAGTGGCCGCGAATGTTTTGCACCCAGGCGTAGACGGTGATGGCAATCACCCCCAAGAGAGCCGTGGTGGCCAAAATGCTGACCATCGCTGCCAGGCCAAGGTTGCCGAAGAGTATGCCAAACGCCTGCATCAGCACCTGCACCAAGAACAAGGCAATGTTGAGCAAGAGCGCCTGGATGGTGTTGAAGCGAACAAAATGGGCTACGCGGGTGTTGCGGATCACCAGGAACAGCAGAGCCAAAAACACCCCCATTCCCAGCCAGCCCGTGGCCAGGGGCACCAGACGAAACAGAGGCGCAAAAATGGGGATCAGCCCTGGCAGAGATTGAAACAACCCAGAGGGCAAAAAGCCCAAGGGCAGAGCCGATACCAAAGGCAAAAGGTAGGGAAGGGATCCCCACAGCCGATTGATGGGAGTGATGTCGCCGCGCCAGGTCATAATCCGTCGATCCCCATAGGTGCAATGGTTACTGGAGCTGGCTTGTCGGTGCGCTTCTGGGATCCCCACCAGCTAAAGATTCAGAGAGAGAAAGCAACACCCAAGCCTTGGGCCTATTGTAGTCGATGGATTTGGGTGGCTCAACGCGCTTGGCCGCAAGCCGGCTTCTGCTTTCCAGTGAGCAGAAAAACTGGAGGCCAAAAGGTTCAGGGTGAGCGTTCCGATGCATCTGGGCTGATATAATCAACGGCAAATCCTGGCTGCATCACCGGTTTTTCAGGTTCTCTACATTTTTCAGCTTCCACCATGAAGATTTCATCGTCTCCCGCTGCTCGCATCGTCGGAGCTTTTGTCTGGCAAGTTTGGTCTGGGCTGATGGGTTTTCTCAACGACCGTCTGTTGCCGGAGCGCTATCACATTCGGCCCGAAGCTTTGCCGGAGTGGATTGCCCAGGTGTGGGCAGGCTATCTGCGCTATCGGGAAGCCTCTCGTCCGGGGGCGATCCAGTTTCGCGGCTTGACGGTGGATCCCAGCCGAGAGCTGCGCTCGGCTTACCTCGGATCCCGTCCGCTCCGCTACCGCGGCTGCCCTGTGGAGACGGTTGCCCGCTCTGGGGATCCCTCTCCTGCCGTCCAACCCATCCCTGAAAAGGCTTTTGTGCCCCCCTACTGGAAACTCCTCAATACGCTGCGCTTGAAGTTGAGCCTGGCCGAT
>NZ_JANSIC010000027.1:6078-7170 GCF_047461955.1 Synechococcus sp. R55.7 | reverse complement strand
AGTGGATAAAGAAGAACATGGTGCTCCGCACCGCCAACGCAATGAGCTTTGTTATGTCCAAAAGCGGCGTGCTCCTGCTGAACTTGGGGGGGCCAGAGACCCAGGCTGATGTGCAGCCCTTTCTTTACAATCTGTTCGCCGATCCCGAGCTGATCCGGCTGCCGTTTCCCTTCTTGCAGCGGGCCTTCGCCTGGGCCATCTCCACACTGCGGGCCGAAAAATCCCGCCGCAACTACGCGGCCATTGGGGGGGGATCCCCCTTGCGGCGCATTACTGCTGAGCAAGCGCGAGAACTGCAGGCCCACCTGGTGGCTGAGGGCTATGACGTGCCGGTGTATGTTGCCATGCGCTACTGGCATCCGCTGATCGAGTCGGTGGTGCAGCAGATCAAGTCGGATGGGATCACCCGCTTGGTGGTGCTGCCGCTTTACCCGCAGTATTCCATCAGCACGACGGGATCCAGCTTTAAGCTGCTGGATCGGCTCTGGGCTGAAGATCCGGAGCTGGCATGCATCGAGCGCTGCCAGATCTGCTCCTGGTACGATCAGCCTCAGTACGTGCAGGCGATGGCCAGAGCAATTCGGGAACAGTTGGATGGATTTGCCGAGCCCGAAGGGGTGCATGTGCTGTTCAGCGCCCACGGCATTCCCGAAAGCTATGTCACCGAGGCCGGGGATCCCTACCAACGGGAAATGGAAGCCTGCGTGCGGCTGATCTGGCAGCAGGTGGGACGCCCCAATGACCACACCCTCTCCTATCAAAGCCGGGTGGGTTCGGTGCGGTGGCTGCAACCCTATACCGAACGGGTCATCCCGGAGTTGGGATCCCGAGGTGTGAAGCAGTTGCTGGTGGTGCCGATTAGCTTTGTGTCGGAGCACATCGAGACCCTGCAGGAGATCGACATCGAGTATCGGGAACTGGCCCATCGAGCTGGGATTGCCGATTTTCGCCGTGTGCCCGCCTTAAATACCGACCCTCTGTTCATTGCTGGCTTGGCGGCGCTGGTGCGGACTCATCTGCTCACTCCAGGCTTGGCAGCTCCTGCCTTTGTCCCTGCTGCTGTGGGCAGCTCGCTGCTGGAGCGGTAGGGAA
>NZ_JANSIC010000027.1:1682-5978 GCF_047461955.1 Synechococcus sp. R55.7 | reverse complement strand
AAGCCTTGCTGACGAAGTGGCTGCTGACCTATTTTTACCAACGGCTGCCTTTCCCCCAAGAGTGGCTGCCGCAGAAAAGCTATTGGGTAGGGGGATCCCTGCGGGATGCTTACCTGGCTTGGCTGCAGGGCCGTGCTGCTGGGGATCCCGCTCGCGACGGTGGGATGGAGTCCTCAGCGTCGGTGGATTTGGACCTGATGTGCGCTGTGGATCCCGTGGGCTGGGCAGCGGCAGTGGCACGGCGGTTGGGGGCGGGCTTTGTGGTGTTGGATCCCGAACGGCAGATTGCCCGCATTGTGTTGGCAAAGTTGACCGTGGACGTGGGGCTGCAGGCGGGCTCCACCCCTGAGGAGGATCTGAGGCAGCGGGACTTCACCTGCAATGCCCTGGCCTTGGATCTGCAAAGGGAGCAACTGCTGGATCCCACGGGCGGACAAGCCGATATTCGCCAGGGCCGGATGCGCATGATCCACCCCGACAACCTCAGTGCTGATCCGGTGCGGCTGTTGCGGGGTTATCGACAGGCGGCTCAGCTGGGGTTTGGGCTGGATCCAGCTACGCAAGAGGCGATCCGGGAGCGGGCTCCCCTTTTGGCGAATGTGGCGGCAGAACGGGTGCGGGCAGAGATAGTGGCCCTGTTGGAGGCAGGGATCCCAGGGCTGGCTCACCTACAGGGGGCGGTGGCGGCGGGGTTGCTGCAGGCTTGGCTGCCCCACCTGAAGCCGGAAAGTCCGGGCTTCCCTCAAGCTCAGGCCGTGTGGGAGTGGGCCGGGCGCTGGCAACCGCTCTATCCCCGCACGCTGGCAGAGCTGGCCCAGCCCTTGACATCCTCACGCGAAGGGCGCGGCAGGCTGTTGGCAGTGGTGCTGGCGGCCTTGTTGTGGGATCCAGCGGGAACTGAGGACTCTGTCTTGCTGACGCGAACGGCAGAAAGGGTGGAAACCGAGCTGGAGCGGCTGCGCTTCAGCCGAGCGGAAATGCGGGCCATCCAAAAGCTACACCATCTTCTGCCTCAGCTTCAGCTTCTCCTGACGGACTCCCCCACCCCTGCGCAACAGTGGCGGCTTTATCAACAGGCGGGATCCCTGTTCGGTGGCCTGGCGCTGTTGGCGGTGGCTACGGGCGGCGACCCTCAAAAGCTGGAGTCTTGGCTCAAACGCTACGAAGACCCCCAGGATCCCCTGGCCCATCTGGTGCCCCTGCTGGATGGCCGCGATCTGCTGCACAGCTTGGGGGCCAAACCCGGCCCCTGGGTAGGCCAGTTGCTGCAAGACCTCCAGGAGGCGCAGGCTTGGGGGCAGATTCAAACTCGTGCCGAGGCGCTCTCTTTTGCCCGCCGGTGGCGTGGCCAGCAAAAAGACTAGCCGAAGCGATAGCCGAAGCCGCGCACCGTCACCAAATACTCTGGGTTGCTGGGATCCAGCTCCAATTTTTCCCGCAGCCAGCGGATATGTACATCGACGGTCTTGCTGTCGCCCATGAAGTCGGATCCCCAGATGCGCTCCAGAAGCTGTTCCCGCGTCCAAACGCGGCGGGGATTGGACATAAACAGCTCCAACAGGCGAAATTCCTTGGGGGAAAAACTCACCTCAACGCCCCGCACCAACACGCGGCACTCCTGGGTAAACATACACAGATCCCCGTAACGGAGCACCGTGGCATCGCTGGCTTGGGCCAGTTGTTGCCGGCGCAACACCGAGCGACAGCGGGCGATCAGCTCCCGCATGCCGAAGGGCTTGGTCAGATAATCGTCGGCCCCCAGTTCCAAGCCCACCACCCGGTCGGTTTCGCTACTTTTGGCCGTCAACATCAGGATGGGAATCGTGTTGCCCTCCCTGCGCAGCAGCCTGCACAGATCCAGACCGTTCAAGCTGGGCAACATCAAATCCAAGATCATCAAATCCAGCCGCTCAGCCGTATGTACCACCTCAAGGGCTTGCCGACCATCAGCGGCTTGTAAAACCTGATACCCCTGCTCTTCTAAAGCCAGGGCAACCGTTTCCCGAATGGCATCCTCGTCATCCACCACCAGCAGGGTCTCCAGATGGGGAGCAGCTTCCTTGGCTTGAGGAAGTGGACCGGTCATGGAGAGGGTTGCTTCCATACAGAACTCCGTTGCGCCTGCACGCAAGTGCTCCGCACCGCCGTCACGAACGCGGAAGCGTCACGTAGCAATCACTGCCTCACAGGGGAAGAAGGGCAAGTGCCGCCACCGTCAACAGCAGCCCCCCGCTAGGATATCAAACTTCCAGGGCCGGCCAATGTAAAGAGAACAGGGGTGGACTGATTGCCCAAGGTCTTGAGACGGCGAATGGAACCGAAAGGATTCCAAAAACCTGCAATTCAGGATGATTTAAGATCTCTAATGTGGAGCCGCCCCTACCCACGCCTCATGGTGCTCTGCACCCCTCCCGCGAACGGCAACTCACGCTTTAAGGACTCCGTCCCGCTGTCGCGATTGGCCGGAAACCGGTTATGTCTGCTTCCCCTTCTGCACTCTGGGCCACTGGCGGAGCCATTCTGCGGCTGTTGCGCTGGCATAAGCCGGCAGGGCGATTGATTTTGATGATCCCGGCTCTGTGGGGAGCTTTTTTGGCCGGACGGGGAACACCCCCTTGGCCGTTGGTCGGGATCATCATTTTGGGCAGCCTGGCTGCCAGTGGGGCAGGCTGTGTCATCAACGATCTTTGGGATCGAGATTTGGATCCGCTGGTGGAGCGCACCCGCCATCGCCCGTTGGCCAGCCGGGAGTTGACCGTTGGCGTCGGGATCCTGATGGCGGTGGTGAGTTTGGCCTGTGCGGCAGGGCTGGCGCTGTTTCTCAACCCGGTTAGTTTTGCCCTCTGTGTGGCGGCGGTGCCGGTAATTCTGCTCTATCCGGGGGCCAAGCGGGTGTTTCCGGTGCCGCAGTTGGTGCTGGCTCTGGCGTGGGGATTTGCCGTGCTCATCAGTTGGACGGCGGTGAGCGGCCAAGATGCCAACACACCCCTGTGGGAAGAGGGGCTGGGCTGGCTGTGGCTGGCCACGGTGTTGTGGACACTGGGATTTGATACCGTCTATGCTCTTGCGGATCGGGAGGACGATGAGCGGGCCGGGATCCATTCCAGCGCCCGTTTTTTCGGGCAGCGGACGCCGACGGCGGTAGGGCTATTTTTTTTGGGCACTGCCATCGCGCTGTTGGGGGTAGGCCTCAGCCTACGGTTGCATGGAGTTTATTTTGTCAGCTTGGCCATCGTCACTGTCCTCTGGGGCCGGCAAACCTGGCAGCTCCACCAAAGGAATGCCTCTCCCACCTTGTACCTGGCCATCTTCGGCCAAAATGTGGTGCAAGGGTTTATTCTGCTGGCGGGGATGATCGGCGGGTCCCTGCTGGCCTGAGGGATCCCCTGGCCTCTCGCATGGCCAGATGCCTCTCTGAAGAACGCCTTGCCCCTCAACCGACGCTGGGGCTGCCTCTTTGGGAAGGGATCCCGACAAATCTCCGGACTGGCAGGAATCGGCCCAGGGCCATGGGCAAACGGTAGAATGAGACGATTAATTGCAGGATCCCAGCCTCCGATGGCCCCACTGAGCAGCGGTGAGCCTCCCTATGACATTCTTATTCTCTCAAACGGCCCTGGAGAGCTGACCACCTGGGTGCGTCCGGTGGTGATGGAATTGCGCCAGCAACTGCCTCAGGCACGCCTCTCCCTGGTGCTGTCCCCCTGCCCCCATGCTTCCGGGCAAGAGATGAAGATAGCGCAAGCGTTCGTCGACGTGGATCGGGTGCAGGATCCCGATTTTTTTCTGGCTTTTTTGCTTACTGGCCAAACCGAAGAAGCCTGGAATTGGGCCAAGCGAGGGGTGGTGCTGTTTCTGGGGGGGGATCAGTTTTTTGCCGTCTGGATTGCTCGCCGCTTGCGCTATCGGCTGGTGGTCTATGCTGAGCATCAACCCCGTTGGCGGCCTTGGGTACATGCTTTCGCCGTGCGAACCGAGGCAATCAAACGCCGCTACGATGGCGGACGGCTGCTGGGCCACCCTTGGGCCCACAAAATGCACGTTGTCGGGGATTTGATGGCGGATGGCGTAGCCAGCGCTGTCTATTTGCCGGGGGTGCCCCTTTCCGGCTGGCTTGGCAGCAGATCTCCTGCCGCTGCCTCCAAACCCACGGCAGGCTTTTCTTCCCCAACCCAAGCCTTTGGCCTGCTCCAAGATGCATCTCCCAGCTCCATCGGCGAGGGGGAGCCTGTAAGAACTGCGCCAGAGAGAGTGGGGAACCGCTTCACCGATCGCGTAAGCGGGCCGGAGGCCTTT
>NZ_JANSIC010000027.1:0-1582 GCF_047461955.1 Synechococcus sp. R55.7 | reverse complement strand
TCGCGTAAGCGGGCCGGAGGCCTTTGAAGAATTGCTACCGCGCGGCTGGCAGCGTCTGAGCGATGAGAACCGCACCCACTATCAGGTGGGGCTGCTCCCAGGCTCCAAGCCAGCCAAGCTCTCCTTGGGGGTGCCATTGGTGTTGGCTGTGGCCGATGAGCTGCGACAGATGCTGCCGAATGTCCGCTTTGTGATCCCGGTGGCCCCAGGACAAACCCCCCAGTCGTTGGCAGCCTATGCCCATCCCAAGCTCAATCCCGATATGGCTTTGATCTATGGCACCTCAGCCATTCTGGAGCAGACCAATCTGGGATCCCAGTTTGTTACCCCCTTTGGCAGCACGGTGCAATTGTGGACAAGCTTCCCTGCCTATTCTGTGCTGGCCAACTGTGATCTCTGTCTGACCACCATTGGCGCCAACACCGCCGAGCTGGCCTATTTGGGGGTGCCGATGGTTGTGGTGATCCCTACCAACAAGCTGGAGGCAATGCGCGCCTGGGATGGGATCCTCGGCCTGTTGACCCGCCTTCCAGGCTTGGGCACTTGGCTGGCCCGCGCCGTCAACAGAATTGCTCTGCGTTGGCTAGGTCACTTGGCTTGGCCGAACATCTGGGCAGGGCGAGAGGTGGTACCGGAGTTGCGGGGCCACTTGCGCCCGGTGGCCGTGGCCGCACAAATGCGAGTTCTGTTGGAAGATCCCCAGCGCCGTCAGCAAATGCAGACAGAACTGCAGCGGCTGGGGGGAAGGCCGGGAGCCGCGCAAGCCATTGGAGAACTGGTGGCTCAGCAGTTGAGTAAAGGCTAGGGCAGAAGGCAATTTGCTTGAGCTCGACCCAGTGGAGAGTTGCGCGAGGAGCTCCCTTGGCGCGATTGGAGATCTCTCCTTGCTGCCGGCAAAAAGTGCTAAAAGGGGAGTGGAGGTTCCTAAACGGAGACCATTCATGCTGACGGAGGCCGAGCAGTCGGCGGTGGAAAGCCCCAAAACGGGGGAGGGCAATTCTCTCCCTGCTGGCAAGCCGGAGCCAAAACTGGGGTTCTGGCAGCAATTTTGGGAGGATGTTGATTGTGTCTTCGATCGGGATCCGGCAGCACGCAATCGCTGGGAGGTCATCTTCACTTATCCCGGTGTGCATGCTCTGTTTTTGCACCGCATCGCCCACTGGCTGTGGAAACGGCGCTGGTTTTTCCTAGCGCGGCTGCTCAGCTTCTTGGCTCGTTCTTTCACATTGATTGAAATCCACCCGGCAGCCAAGATTGGGCGGCGCTTTTTCATTGACCACGGCTGTGGGGTGGTGATCGGTGAGACGGCAGAAATTGGTGATGATGTTACCCTCTACCACGGGGTCACCTTGGGGGGTACTTCCTGGAGCAAGGGCAAACGTCATCCCACCCTGGAAAACGGGGTGATTGTTGGCACGGGGGCCAAGATTCTGGGGCCGGTTCGCATTGGGGAAAAAGCTCGTATCGGAGCCAACGCGGTCGTGATTCAGGATGTGGCTCCCGGCATGACGGTGGTTGGGATCCCAGGCCGTGCGGTCATCCCGCCCCATCAGCGCCGCATCCCCGCCCATGGCATTGACCT
>NZ_JANSIC010000026.1:6587-15904 GCF_047461955.1 Synechococcus sp. R55.7 | reverse complement strand
AGGTATCAACACTCCACCACAAGTCCACCCCAACAGCGAGGATCCCCTAGGGCTCAAAGGGCAAGGATTCCCGTCCCTCCTTGGCTGCTCTGGGCTTGGTCGATTTTTCCACTTCCTTGGCCTCCACAGTGATCGCCTGGGCGGCCCGACGGCGCTCCTCTTCCACCAACTGCTGTAAGTTCTCCGGCAACGGCTCCCGCGAGAGCAGGAAAGTCTGCACCGTTTGGAAGATATTAGAGACAAGGATGTAGAGCAAAACCCCTGCCGGCAGAGGGAAGAACAGGAACATCGCCGAGAACAGCACAGGGGTGATCCGAGCCATGGAACTTTGGCTGGGATCCTCTTTGCCGGTATCCTGTCCGGCATTGGTTAGGTACTGGTTCAGGTAAATGGACACCCCAAAGATGACGATCATGGCGATGATATCCCAGTGGATGGTGCCATCCTCGTCGAAGGCCCCCACACGGCCCAACTTGTCGATGAACAGAAAGCCGGTGTCAGAGGCCAAACCGGGAATAGACACCTGCACGGTCACATCCCCCGGCTGCAGAGCCAGCAAGGTGCCATCCGGCTTGATCTGGGCACGATCTTCTCCTTTGGTGATCTTCCAGGTGGGCTGTAACAGATTGGGATCCCCACCCGCTTCGGCCACCAATTGCTCAAAAGGTTTGCCCCCCGGCCCTTGAAGCAAAAATTGCACCTCTTCCCCGACGGCAATCTTGGTGCCTTTGGGTTCCACCAGCACCACCGGCTTGTGAAGAGAGTCGGTGACAAAAATGTTCTTGCTGGGGCTGACGTAGGGGGCGGGCACCACCTCAGCCGCCATTTCCGCCGGCAGGATCTGCAAGTTGACATCGTAGGTCACCGCTGCAAAGGGGGATCCCCGCAGGGTGGCAAACAGGGCAAACAGCACTGGCATTTGAATGAGCAGTGGCAGGCAGCCCCCCAAGGGATTGGCCCCCAGCTCGCTGTAAAGCTTGGCCTGGGCTTCCCGAAGCTTCTGCGGGTCGTCTCGGTATTTCTCCTGGAGTTCTCGCATCCGCCGCTGCATCACCGGGCTGATCACCTTCATGCGCCGCATGTTGCGGATGGATCCCACATTGAGCGGGTAGAGGGCAAAGCGGATCACCAACGTCAGGAAGATAATGGCCAGTCCGTAGCTGGGCACGATCCCGTAGAAAAAATCCAGGATCGGCAGCATGACGTTGTTGGAGAGAAATCCGACTCCGAAGTCCATGAGGGGCGCTGGCAAATGTCCGTAACCATTGTAATGGCTTCCGTTCGGTTGACGAGGGCGTTTTCAGGGTTTGTCCCCTGGATCCGTCAGATAGACCTGAGAAAGGCGAGCAATTGAGCAAAATCAAGCCCGCTCCACTGAACAGGGATCCCAAGGCCAAACCAGAACCCCTCATCGGCAGTTGCCTAGCAGTCCTTTTTTCCCCTATGATGAGAAACGCTTGATCCTCGGTAGCTCAGCGGTAGAGCGGTCGGCTGTTAACCGATTGGTCGCAAGTTCGAATCTTGCCCGGGGAGTATGTCTGAGCCAATCAAGGAAGCCGGATCCGGAACCCTATCCTTCCAGGCGGCTCTGGGCCTGCTGAGGGAAAGGGGGAGAGAAAACCCAGTCTCCCATCTCGTCGAGGAAGATGCGACGCTAAGCCAGACGTGGAGAAAATAATGTGAAGCAATGTGAAGGCGGCTAAGGGTTTCGTCCCGCCGACGTGAACTGTTCCCGGCAAGTGTCAAGAGTCTCTGTCCTTTGGGGCAAGGAGTATGTCAGAATACCCTCTGGCTGTCTATTCCCAATCCGAGGGTGCTTGCTGTGATCGACCTGTCGCGGATCCCTGCCCAACCCAAGCCCGGCCTGCTCAACATCTTGATTGAGATTCCCGGCGGCAGCAAAAACAAGTATGAGTTCGACAAAGACATGGGAGCGATGGCGCTGGATCGGGTGCTCTATTCCTCGGTGCAGTACCCTTACGACTACGGCTTTGTGCCCAATACGCTGGCCGGGGATGGGGATCCCTTGGATGGCTTGGTGATCATGGATCAGCCCACCTTCCCAGGGTGTGTGGTCACGGTGCGCCCCTTGGGCATGTTGCAGATGATCGACGGCGGGGATCCCGATGAGAAGCTGCTGTGTGTGCCTGCTAAGGATCCCCGCTATGCTTCGGTGACCAAGCTGGAAGACATCGCCCAGCACCGCCTGGATGAGATCGCGGAGTTTTTCGCCACCTACAAGCGCCTGGAAAAGAAAGAAACCCAGATCTTGGGCTGGAAAGGCTTGGCCGAAACCGAGGCGGTCATTGCCAGCAGCATTGCGGCCTGCAAACAACCCCAATAGACATCTCTAAGGGATGCGAACAGAAAGAGCTTCCTGGCGATGTTGCAACAGTCGCTCCAGGGTGAGGGGCCCTTCGATGTGTTGCCAAGGCAAGGGATCCCCTGGATCCCAGTGGCTGTGCACGTAGTAATCCAGAGGCGGCAGTTGCCCTTTAAGCGCTTTGAAAGCGCGCCGGTAGCTCCCCAAGGATTCCCCAAAGTCCCGCGCCAACTGCAAGACTTTTCCCACCCGCCGATCCCCTCGCGAGATGAGGGCCTGGATCACCGACCAGCTATAGCTTTCCGGGCGCAACTCCACCCCCAGGGGACGCAGATGTTTCTGGAAAAACTGCAGTTTTTTCTCGGCCTGGGGATCCACTCCGTACCACTGAAAAGGGGTGTGGGCTTTGGGCACAAAGGTGCTGCACCCCAGCGTTAGGCGCAGGCCGGGAGCCGCTTTTTTGAGCTCTTGGAAAAGGGCTACTGTGGCCTCCAGATCTGCCTGGGTTTCCGCCGGGATCCCTACCATGCCGTAGAACTTAATGCCCTTCAGACCTCCAGCCTGGGCGTGGGCTGCTGCTGCCAAGATTTCCGGGTTGCTTAACTTCTTGTTGATGATCTGGCGCAGTTGTTCTGAGCCACTTTCGATGGCCACCGTAATGGACTGGCTGCCCCGGCGGGAGAGTACCTGCGCCAGACGTGGGGTTACGGTAGCGGTGCGCACCGAGGCCAAACTGAGACGCACCTGCTCGAAGCGATCCTGGGCCAAGTGCTCCAGCAACTGCTCAAATTGGGGGTGCTGGGTTACAGAAGCCCCCAGCAACCCAATCCGCTGAGTGACCTGCAGCCCCCGCTCTACCGCCGGGATCAAATGCCCCTCCACATCCGCCACCCGGAAAGGCAGGGTGAGATAGCTGGCCAGGCAAAACCGACACATCTCCGGGCAGCTGCGCACCACCTCCACCATGTAGATGCTCTCCCAGGCCGCTTTGGGGGTGACTACTGTGGAAACCGAGAGGGTGTTGCCGCGGAAGGTGTGTTTGCGAATGGAGCTAGGGATCCCGGCCACTTTGGGGAGCACCTTCTCCACCGGGCCGTCGGGCTCCCGGTATTGGGGTTCATACAAGCCGGGCACATAGATCCCTGGCACCTGCGCCAGCGCCTGCAATTTCTCAGCCCGGGATCCCTGGCGCACCTCCCGATAGACCTCAATCATCTTCTCCAGAAGACCTTCCCCATCCCCCAACAAGATCAGGTCAAAAAACTCAGCAAAAGGCTCGGGGTTGGCCGTCAGTACCGGGCCGCCGCCAAAGACCAAGGGGTGGGCTTCTTCCCGCTCCTCAGATCTGGGAGGGATCCCGTGCCGTTCCAGCAGAGCCAGGATATGGACATAATCCAGCTCCCAGGATAGGGAAAAGCCGAACAGCTCCGGCTCCCGGGGCAGGGGTTCAGCCAGATCTGTAAAGAGGCGGGAGACGGCCACATCTCGGCGGCTGGCCAGCAGACTCCAGATGACTTGATAGCCCAGGCTGGTGATCCCCACTGCGTAGGTGTTGGGAAAGGCATAGATCACCCGCACTGCGTCGGGGTCAGGCGTGGCCGGGGCAAAGAGCAACTGCTCCAGGGCAAACTCTGAACTAGCCAAGGGATCCCGCTGTGTTGGATTGAGGTTTGGGTTCTGGCTCGGAAGAGTTTTGATTTGCCTGCCGAACTTTTTTGGCTCCTGCATGCTAACAAAAGCTAGCATCTTTCACCAGCGCAGATTGCCGGAACAGGGCAGTTCTGCCCAAGCAGGCAGGAAAACCCCACATGCGCCATTGCGGTCTCGGTGCAACCGCGATCCCCTGCAGCAAAACTCATTCCAAAGCCCAGACTTCCGGCAGAAGCCGCCCTCTACGAGCAAAGTGTACGGGCAAAGTGAGGGTAGAGCGTATATCATTACCCCTTCGGCTGGGCAATGTCGAACTCGGCGTCGTAGTCGAAGTCCTCCTCTTCGTCAGCCCAGTCTTCTTCCAGCCTATCGTCCCCCGCCAGCTCCTCTTCCTCCAGGCGGCGCTTTTCTTCGTATTCCTCATCCTCTAGGCCCAAAGCAGCCCGCTCTGCCCGCCGCTGGAAGCGCTCCAGTGCCGCTGGAGTGATGAAGGGATAGGGCAACCCTTGCGCTTGGGCTTCCTCCAGCGCTGCGCGGTAGCTCTCCACTTCCTTGATGTCGATTTTCCAACCGGTGAGGCGGGCTGCCAGGCGCACATTTTGCCCCTCTTTGCCAATGGCCAAACTGAGCTGGTCGCTGTTGACCAACACATGAGCTTGCTGGATTTCCGGATCCACTAGCCGCACCTCCACCACCTTGGCCGGGCTGAGGGCGTTGGCAATGTAGGTGGCAGGATCCGGCGACCAGCGGATGACATCGATTTTCTCGTTGCGCAGCTCCGCTACCACCGCCTGAATCCGGGATCCCCTCGCGCCAATACAGGCCCCCACTGGATCCACGTCCCGCTCCACCGTATCGACCGCAATCTTGGTACGTGGCCCCACATTTCGGGAAGGGGGGTTGGCCTCCCGCGCCACTGCCACAATCCGCACGATATCCTCTTCAATTTCTGGCACCTCGTTGGCAAACAGGTTCACCACCAAGCCAGCATCGGCCCGGGAAACCAAAAGCTGTGGCCCCCGCCGGGATCCCTCATAGACTTTCTTGAGATAGACCTTCATCACCGCGTTGGGAGTGTAGCGATCGCTGGCCAGCTGTTCCTTCTTGGGCAGTTCTGCTTCCACCTCAGGTTGTCCGAAACCGCTGGATACCGACATGATCACCGTCTGCCGCTCGGTGCGCAGCACCCGTGCCTGCAGTACGGTTTTTTCCAGATCGCGGAACTCTTCCTGAATCAGACGGCGCTGCTGATCCCGTAACTTTTGCGCCAGCACCTGCTTGGTTTGGATGGCCGCCATGCGGCCAAATTCCGCCTGTTGTGGGGTGACATCATCTGTGACTTCCCAGCCTACTTCGGCTTCTGGGTAATCCTGCTGCACATCGTACAGAGAGATCTCGTGATCCGGATCCTGTACCTGCTCAACGATGGCTTTGGTGGCCAAAACGCGAAAGCCTCCTGCCTCCACATCCAACTCCACATCGAAATTGCGGAAGTGGTCTTCTGCAAAGACCACATCTCGCTGGATGGTTTTGCGGTAGCGTTCGTAGCCCTTGAGCAGCGCCTCTCGCAGGGCATCGGTGACCACATGGCGGGGCAAGTTGCGCTCCCGCGAGATCATCTCCACCATTTCCGCCAAACCCGGCAGAGGCACCATCGCCATAACCACTGTCCTCCTGCACAAACTTCGTGAAACTTGCTGTTGCTATTGCTCCACAGCGGGAACTGAACCCGCATCTCTGATGCGAAGGGAGGGCCGCACCACCTGCGGTCAAACGCTCTCTCTATCTCCGGTCTCCTAGTCAGTTTCCGATGAGAGGGCAACCCGCTGCACCGAAGCGCGGGGCAACTGAACTCGCCGCCCCTTGAGGGATAAGGCAACCCTCTCCTCATCCCGACCCAGCAGGTGTCCTGACCAAACGGCTTTGCCCTTGTAGGGTGGATCCAAGGTCACCTCCACCGCAAACCCTTTGAAAACCACAAAGTCGCGATCGCTGGTGAGAAGGTTGCTGATGCCAGGGCTGGACACCTCCAACACATACTGGCCTGGGATCAGATCCACCCGATCCAGCTCGACTTCTAAGGCTTGGCTCATGGCTTCGCAATCGGCATGGCTGGTTTCTCGGTCGGGATCCAGTGGGCGGATATCCACCCGCAGAACTGGCGGATGCTGGTTGGTGTGGAAAACCATCTGCACCAACTGGTATCCCAGTTGAGCGGCCAAGGGACGGGCCAAGCTCTCCAACTGTGGAATAAGAGGGTGAACCATAACCAACTTGTCACCAACCGGGTGTTGCCGCCAGATCCAAACCCCTTTGAGCCGGAGCTGGCAAAGGGGACAGTAAGCCCCCTCAAAAAGCAAAGAAGTGGGTACCACCCACTCCCCGTTGCTATCGCGGAGCTCCTTGAGGCTCGCCCAGAATCAGTACAGACTTCGAGCGCATCCCCCCTACCTCCTAATTTAGAAGATCTCCTCCGGTTTTGTCATGGGGATCCCCAAAAGGCAACATCTATAATGTGGACAACTGCGGATTTGCCCAGATATCCAGCCGCGTTTTGTGGGGTTTCCTATGACTGTTGCCTTTTCCTACCCGATCTTCGGCCCCAGCATTCAGTGCCCCCACTGTCGGCAAACGATTGCGGCCCTCACCCTGACCGATACCTACCTCTGCCCTCGCCATGGTGCATTTGAGGCGGATGCTGAACAAGAGGAGCTGGTACACCTGCAATCCGGACGGCGCTGGCGCTTTTGGGAAGGTCGCTGGTTTCGTCAGCACACCCACGCCGATGGGATCCGTTTTGAGATTCATGAAGAATTGGATCGGCTGCGCATGCAAGGAATGCGAGCCACTCAGGTGATCGTGGCCGAGCGCTACCGCCAGCTGCTCACCCCTTATCTGGAGCAGGGATCCCACCGTCGTCCTGGCCCACCTCGCCTCTATGGCTTGCCCGTCAGCTTCAGCTCCCAAATCCCAGAGGATAGGGGTGGATCCCCTCAGCGCTGGCGGGTGATCAACTTTGAGCTGACCTACGAGATCGACCCGGCCATGCGGCAGCCGCAATCCCGTCTGCAACTGTGTGATTAGAAAGGCGAACAGGTAGAGAGCCATTGAAGAATCGGTGGCTGCTCAAGCCCCCTGGGATCCGCAGCTTCCTTCCGGGTCAGGGAGTGCTATGCCTTGATAGGTGTAGCCGATAAACTTGGGCTGGTCAGGCATATAAAACCGCTCCAGTTGCTCAAACCGAAACCCCGCTTCTCGGATCAACCGGGCCATATCTCGGTTTAGGTTGCAGCCATCTGCGATTACCTTTTGTATAGGGTTAAGACAATTTTGCCATCTTTGCACCTGGGGATCCTCACTGAGGCCGTGTTCGAGAAAAAACAGCTTGCCCCCCGCTCGCAACACCCGCCGGATTTCCCCTAAAGCCTTGGCCACATTGGGAATGCTGCACAATGTCCAGGTGCTGACCACGCTATCAAAACTCTGGCTTGGAAAAGGCAGTTCCTGGGCATCCGCCACTTGCCAATCAACGGCGATGGGAGAAGAGGCAATGCGCCGACGAGCCAGGGATCCCATGCCGGGATTGGGGTCTACCCCTGTGATCTTGCGAATGTGCTCTGGGTAGCAGGGTAGGTTGAGGCCGGTGCCAAAACCAATCTCCAGAACGGATCCCTGCACATGGGCCAGAAGCTGCCGCCGATAGCGCTCTATCCGTTCCCCCGAGAGGGCCAGATCCAACAGTTGCGGGAAGATCACTCGGCGATAGAGGTTCATGCAACCATTCCCAGATATTCAGGCATTCATCTTTGAGCAGCTTAAACCGTCTGGACAGGTTGCGGTTGAGCGGTCACCTTCAGGGAGTGAAGGGCATAGCAGGCCAGCAACCAATTGAGCAGGCGGGCCACCACGCGAGCAGTTTGCCGTGTTGCGGATCCCACCGCCACCCCTCCCAGTGAAAGGCCAACCACAGGACGAGCGGCAAAGATGGCCTCACAGGTCTGCAACAGTTGCGGCCAACTCACCCCCCCTGGCTCTGGGTGATGCACCGCGGGCGCCAAGGAAGGATCCAGCACACTGCAGTCCACCACCAAAAACACCGGTTGATCCGGCAAAGAGGCCACCACCTGCTGGGGATCCCAGCCATCTTGGGCCCAGAATATTGGGCTGTGGTGGGCTTTCAGCCATGCGTAGGCCCGCGCACTGCCGCTGCGCAATCCCACATGGATCACCGGCAGCTTGTGCTGATAGAGCAACTCCACCCAGGCAGCACTGCCATAGCTTGTATCTTGATCCGGCTGGGTCATCTCTGGGGGCGGCATCAGGTTGGCATGAGCGCTGCAATGCACCACACTCAGAGTTGGGTAGTGCTTCCAGAGGGCACGAATGGCCCCCCAACTGGCGGCCAAGACCGAAGGCAACAGCACCGGCCATTGTTGTCGTCTCCAAGCTTGAGTCACCGCCGCCTCACACATGCCGTAGGGAGGCTCATCCACCAGCCCCGGCAACTGCGCCACCGCCAGCTTATCCACATCGATCCCCAACCTCGGCTCGAAGGCACACAGCTCCGAACCGGCATTGAGAATGGCCATCGGAGCCTGAGTATCGTGGCCAAAGGCGGTGGGAATGAGAATGACCCTAGCGTTGGATTGCGAGCTGGGATGGAGGGACCACTGGGCCATGGGCGCTGTTCCTTTTCCAGAAAGCTGTGGGTCTCCGGCTTGTTCTATGGTGGCCTACAGGGCGCCCAGGGATCCGTCTGAGGGCCAGCCAGTCTGCTACGAAAGATTACAGTTCCCAGGCGGAACTGGGGCCAAAAATCGAGTCAGTGGTAGATTCAAAGTGCTTCGCGCCGCAAACCGCGGTTTGGACAAGGCAAACCACCGCAAACCACAACGAGTTGAGAAAGGTAGACTATGGCTGTGATGGAAGGCGATCCTCGTCAGGGAGCAAAGCTGCCTCTATTTGGGGGATCCACCGGAGGGCTGTTGAGCGCAGCCGAAACCGAAGAAAAATACGTCATCACCTGGACGGGCAAGCCGGGGCAGGTGTTTGAAATGCCCACCGGCGGCGCTGCCGAAATGGTGGAAGGCAAAAACTTTCTCACCTTTGCCCGCAAAGAGCAGTGTTTGGCGCTGGGTGCCCAGTTGAGATCCGACTACAAGATCAACGACTACCAGATCTTCCGCATTCCCGCGGGGGGGGAGCCTGTGTTGGTGCATCCCAAAGACGGCGTCTTTCCCGAGAAGGTCAACGAAGGCCGTGAGCCCGTCGGCAAAGTGGATCGCAACATCGGCAAAAACAAAGAGCCGATTACCTACAAGTTCACCGGCGGGAAACCCTGGGA
>NZ_JANSIC010000026.1:0-6487 GCF_047461955.1 Synechococcus sp. R55.7 | reverse complement strand
GGGCCAACCTACTTGGCAATCGCCGCGAAGAACTCCTTGGATTTCACTGGGTCGGGGTGCATGGTTTTCTGGCCGGGCTGCCAGTTGGCCGGGCAAACTTCATCGGGGTGAGATTGCACGTATTGGATAGCTTGCAGGGTGCGCAAGGTTTCATCCACACTACGGCCAAAGGCCAGGTTGTTAATGGTGGCGTGCTGGATGATCCCTTCTTTGTCGATGATGAACAGGCCGCGCAGCGCCACACCCGCTTCCGGATCCAGGACATTGTAGGCAGCGCTGATCTCCTTTTTCAGGTCAGAGACCAGAGGATACCTCAGCTCACCCACCCCTCCAGCCTTGCGGTCGGTTTGAATCCAGGCCAGGTGAGAGTATTCGCTATCCACTGAAACACCCAGGATCTCGGTATCCAGCTTGGCAAAGTCGTCATAGCGGTCGCTGAAGGCCGTGATCTCCGTTGGGCAGACAAAGGTGAAGTCCAAGGGGTAGAAGAACAGCACCACATACTTCTTACCCCTGTAGTCGGAGAGCTTCACCGTCTTGAATTCCATGTCATAGACGGCGGTGGCGGAAAAATCGGGAGCGGGCTGCCCCACTCGCAGGCATCCTTCCTGAGACATAAATCAACGCTCCTTGCGGTAAAGTGCAAATGTAAACCAAACCTAACATACCATACTCATAATGACTCTGCCTTAACTCGATAGATAGCGACGGATCCCAACTGCCGGGATCCGGATAATGCCCATTTTTCCATGCTGATCGGCTCAGCTCTGCAAGGGATCCTGTTGTCATGAGAGTGGCGCTGGAGTTCCTCTATCACTTCTGTTGTGACCGCTGTCGGCGGTGGTGGAGCCAGGCCGATGTGGAGCCCCAACCTGGGGATCGCCTGTATTGCCCCTATTGCGGCCATCAAAATTGTGTGGAGCGCATCGATACCTTTCGCAATGCTGCGCGGGGCAGTTGCCTGACCCGTCCCCCCGATGCCCCTTCTCCAGAGCCGCGTCCGCCCTCTGAAAAACTCGGGGATCGGCCTCAGGAGAAGCGATCCCCAATCTAGTTATCCTGGGCAAACCCAGTCCTCTTGCCCCTATGGGGCAGCCAGCCGCTAAAGCCTGTCAACCGTTCAACGCATCCGCCAGAGTTCCCCGTTGCGAAGATGACCACAGGTAGAGGTCAACCTCAGGCGAGGAAGAATCCACCAGATGGCGACAGGGGCGGCGCTCTTCCAGGATGGTGGTGGAGCAGCAGCAACTGTAAACTTCCAGATAGTCGTCCGGCTCCGCCTCAAAAATCGCCTGCTGGCCGGGGAAGAGGGTGCGCTCCCAGTGGCCGGGGATCGTGCGGATCACCTGAACCTGTCCGGAACGGTTGACAAAAGCGTATCTTTTCATTGCGTTTTTTTAATGGTGTTAAGAAAAACTTATTGCCCTTAAAATAGGCTACCATCCCTGATCCCCAAGCGGCAATAGTAAGCCGCCAAGACGGGGATCGCTCTTCCTGACTGGCTTTGGGAGATTTGTTCTCTCAGCTTATTGGGGTTGAGAGAATGGGATCCCGAGGAGAAGCCTGCCCTGGTAAACTGAGGGGAAGAGTCTGAAGATATCCTTAAGTTGGCCTTCACCATTCCGAGATCAGCAAGGGGGCACACCGTGGACAACAAGTTGGGGCTAGAGATCATCGAAGTCGTGGAGCAGGCTGCCATTGCCGCCGCCCGCTGGATGGGCAAAGGGGACAACAAGACTGCGGATCAGGTGGCTGTAGAGGCCATGCGGGAGAAACTCAACCAGATCCCTATGCGCGGTCGCATCGTCATCGGGGAAGGAACCCGCGATGAGGCCCCCATGCTCTACATCGGCGAAGAAGTGGGCATCTGTACCCGCCCGGATGCTGAGCAGTTCTGCCGTGTGGAAGAGCTGGTGGAGATCGATATTGCTGTGGATCCCTGCGAGGGCACCAACCTGGTGGCCAAAGGCCAAAATGGCTCCATGGCGGTGCTGGCCATCTCTGAGAAAGGTGGCCTTCTCCATGCCCCGGACATCTACATGCAAAAGCTGGCGGCTCCGCCCCAGGCCAAGGGCAAGGTGCACATCGACTATCCGCCAGAGAAAAATCTCAAGATCATCGCCGAAAGCCTGGATCGGGAGGTGTCGGATCTGACGGTGGTGGTCATGGATCGCAAGCGCCACCTCGATCTGATTCGCCAAATTCGAGAGGCGGGGGCGCGGGTGAAGCTGATTACCGATGGCGACATCTCGGCGGCTCTCTCGGCAGGCTTCAATGGCACCGGCATTCATGCCCTGATGGGGATCGGGGCTGCTCCTGAGGGGGTGATCTCGGCAGCTGCTCTGCGGTGCTTGGGCGCCCACTTCCAAGGTCGGCTGATCTACGATCCCGAAGTAGTTCAGGCGGGCACCTACTTGCCACCCGTGGAGGAAACGCGACGGGAACTCAAAGAAAAAGGCATTGAGGATCCCGACAAGGTGTGGGAGTGTGAGGAGCTGGCCAGTGGCAAGGAAGTCCTCTTTGCTGCCACCGGGATCACCGATGGTGACTTGATGCGCGGGGTGCGCTTCTTCGGGGGCGGGGCCCGCACCGAGACCTTGGTGATCTCCAGCCAATCCCGCACGGTGCGCTTTGTGGATACCATCCACATGAAAGATGGCCAGCAGCCCCGCGGACTGCAGCTGCGCTAAGGGATCCCTATCTAACATCCTCGCAGATCGGGGCGGCTTTCCCCTGGTGAAGGTCGCCCTTGCCTTTTTGGGAAAGTTACGAAATCTATCAAGCCCCAACCCGTGAAAACGTAATAACTCTTCAGCAAAATCCGGCAAAACCGGTTCGATACTGGTCTTAGGGTTTAGGTAGGCTGAGAAAAGTTACCTAAGCTTGCTGGAACCGAGTCAAGGGATCCCCCATATCGGTTACAGCTTTTGCCTTCTCTCTGAAACAATATTTGCTTTTGTTCAGAGTTTTTGTTTTTAATAACTTTTGCTGTTGCTGTACAGACGACGGAGAGGCATGTTTATCGCGGTTGTCGGTCTTAGCCATCGCACAGCTCCTGTGGAGATTCGGGAGCGCCTCAGCATCGCGGAGGCGGAGGTGGGAGAGACGATCCAGCAGCTTCGCGCCCACCCCCACATTGAGGAGGCTGCGATCCTCAGCACCTGTAACCGGCTGGAGGTCTACATCGTCACCTCAGAAATGGAGAGTGGTGTCCGGCAGACGATGCAGTTCTTGGCTGAGCTGAAAGGGATCCCCTTGCCCCAACTGCGTCCGCACCTGTTTACCCTTCTTTACCAGGATGCGGTAACCCACCTGATGCGGGTGGCTGCCGGGCTAGATAGCTTGGTGCTGGGAGAAGGGCAGATCCTCTCGCAGGTGAAAAAAGCCCAGCAACTGGGCCAAGCCTGCAACGGCATGGATCGCATCCTCAATCGCCTTTTTAAGGCAGCCATTACCGCCGGCAAGCGCGTCCGTACCGAAACGGAGATCGGCACCGGCGCCATGTCCATCAGCTCGGCAGCGGTGGAGTTGGCTCTGCAAGAGCAGGGATCCCTCTCTCAGGGCAAAGTTACCGTGGTGGGGGCGGGGAGAATGGCCCGTCTGCTGGTGCAGCACCTGTTGGCCAAAGGGGCAGTCGATATCACGGTGGTCAACCGCTCCCTGGAGCGGGCCGAAGCCCTGGCCAAGCAATTCGAGCAGCCGATCCAGGTGCTGCCTTGGGAGTCGCTGCTGAACAGTGTGGCCGAGTCCAACTTGGTCTTCACCAGCACCGGTGCCACCCAGCCGATCCTCACCTACCAGCAACTGGCAGGGGTGCTGCAGCCAGATCAGCCGCTGTTGTTGGTGGATATCTCTGTGCCCCGCAACATCGATCCCGACGTGGAAAAGCTGAAGGGGGTACAGGTGTTCAATGTGGATCACCTCTCCCGCATCGTGGAAGAAAACCGCGCCCAACGGCAAAAGCTGGCTCTGGCTGCCGAAGCCCTGGTGGAAGAGGAGGTGGATCAATTCATGGAGTGGTGGCGTTCTCTGGAGACGGTGCCCACCATTTCCAGCCTGCGCCACAAGGTGGAGTCCATCCGCGAGCAGGAGATGGAAAAAGCTCTCTCCCGCCTGGGCAAGGACTTTGCCGAGAAGCACCTGGAGGTGATCGACGCCTTGACCCGCGGCATCGTCAACAAGATCCTGCACGACCCGATGGTGCAACTGCGGGCCAAACGGGATATTGAGGCGCGGCGGGCAGCCATGCGGATCTTGCAGGAACTGTTCAACCTGGATCCGGTGGTGTTTCAAGCCCAGCAGGAGCGCTAGGGATCCCTTGGCGAAGAGCGCATGACTTGAAGAATTGTAACAGCTCTCCCATCTGGGGTGGAGGGCACCCCTTAGGATACAAAGCGTAAGCCACAGGATCTGGGATTATGTTCGGACAATACGAAGTTTTTGTGCAGTTGGCCCTGCTGGCCTTGATTGTCTTGGCAGGCCCGGCGGTCATCCTGCTGCTCTATCTGCGCGGCGCCGATATGTAGGGGATCCCTCTGGATATTGAGGCAGTCGGGATAACCCTTTGGGAGTGCTGGGGCTAAGCCCAAAGCCAGGAGTGTTTAGCAACGTAACGCTCCTTTGCGTTAGAGTTGTAAAGAAATCCCTAGGGCACTCCTGCTTGTAGGGCGACATCCTGCTGGTCAATGGTTAATATGTCACTCCCCATCCGCAACGTTGCCATCATCGCCCACGTCGACCACGGCAAAACTACCCTTGTGGATGCCCTGTTACGCCAGGCGGGCATCTTTCGGGAGGGGGAAGACATTCCCACCTGTGTGATGGACTCCAACACGCTGGAGCGGGAGCGGGGCATTACCATCTTGGCCAAAAACACAGCCGTCCGCTACGGCGAAACCTTGATCAACATCGTCGACACCCCTGGCCACGCCGATTTCGGGGGCGAGGTGGAGCGGGTGCTGGGGATGGTGGAGGGCTGCTTGTTGATCGTGGATGCCAACGAAGGCCCGATGCCGCAAACCCGCTTTGTGCTGCGCAAAGCCTTGGAGAAGGGCCTGCGCCCAATTGTGGTGGTCAACAAGATCGATCGGCCTCGCGCCGAGCCCTACAAAGCCGTCGACAGGGTGCTGGATTTGTTCTTGGAGCTGGGGGCAGACGAAGACCAGTGCGACTTCCCCTATCTATTTGCCTCTGGGTTGCGCGGCTTTGCCCTGGAAGAAGCCCATCTCAAAGACTTTCTGGAAGGGAAGTACAGCGGATCCCTGGATATGAAGCCTCTTTTCGAGGCCATTCTCAAGCATGTCCCACCTCCCATTGGGGATCCCGGCAAGCCCCTGCAGCTGCAGGTCACCACGCTGGAGTATTCGGAATACCTGGGCCGGATTGTGATCGGCAAGATCCACAACGGCACCATCCGCCTGGGGGATCCATTGGCAGTGGTGAAAGAGGATGGATCCATTGCCAAGGGCAAAGTAACCAAGCTGTTCGGCTTTCAGGGGCTGCAGCGCATCGAGCTGACGGAAGCCACCGCCGGCCACATTGTCGCCGTGGCGGGGTTTGCCGAGGCCAACATCGGCCACACCCTCACCTCTCCCGAAAATCCCCAGGCTCTGCCGCTCATCAAAGTGGACGAGCCGACGCTGCAGGTGATGATCGGTGTCAACGATTCTCCCTTCGCCGGGCAAGAGGGTACTTTTGTAACTTCGCGGCAACTGCGGGAGCGCCTGATGCGGGAGCTGGAAACCAACGTGGCGCTGCGGGTGGAAGAAACCGACTCGCCGGATCGCTTTTTGGTGTCGGGGCGAGGCGAGCTGCACCTGGGCATCCTGCTAGAAACCATGCGGCGGGAAGGCTATGAGTTTCAGGTGGGGCAACCGAAGGTGATTTTCCGCGAGGTCAACGGCCAGCCCTATGAGCCCTATGAGTGTTTGGTGCTGGATGTGCCGGAAGCGACGGTGGGGGCCTGCATCGAGCGGCTGGGGCAACGGCGGGGAGAAATGCAGAACATGATGGTGGGATCCGATGGTCGGGCTCAGCTGGAGTTTGTCATTCCGGCGCGAGGGCTGATCGGCTTTCGGGGGGAGTTTATCCGCATCACCCGCGGCGAGGGGATCATGAGCCACAGCTTTTTGGAATACCGTCCCCTGACCTCTGAGATGGAAATGCGCCGCAACGGGGTGCTGATTGCTTTTGAAGAAGGGGTGGCCACTACCTATGCCCTCAAGAATGCGGAAGATCGAGGTGTATTCTTTATTACGCCAGGTACCCGCGTTTACAAGGGCATGATCGTGGGCGAGCACAACCGTCCCCAAGACTTGGAGCTGAACGTCTGCAAGACCAAGCAACTGACCAACCACCGGGCTGCGGGCGGGGAGGAGCTGGTGCACTTGCAAGCGCCGGTGGAGATGACCCTGGAGCGGGCTTTGGAATACATCGGCGAGGATGAGCTGGTGGAGATCACGCCCCAGTCGGTGCGCCTGCGCAAGGC
>NZ_JANSIC010000025.1:14829-15905 GCF_047461955.1 Synechococcus sp. R55.7 | reverse complement strand
GTGACTGGGGCCGGAGAATGAAGATAGGCTGGAAGCGAACGTTGGTGTTCATCCAGGCGAGCGGGGGAAAAAGATGAACGAGCCCATGTCGCCGTCAGTACGGGCGGCTATCGAGCGGATGAAGTCTCGTTTGCGCATGACTCGTCGCTTTGGGTTTTGGTTCCAGGCAATCTTGGGGGCGACGGCGCTGCTGCTGTGGTTTGGCTTTTTAATCGGCCAAAATACCGTCTATCGAGATGACTCGCTGGGGGCTGTCATCGCCTTCTGGTTCACCTTGTTTACATTGCTCACCCTGGCAGCCGGTCTATTTTTCAACTGGCGCTACTTGCTCCACGCGGAGCGCCGCTCAGCTTCTGCTGATGCCCTAAGCCAATTGGATTTGCCCAAGCAGTTGCAGTTGGTCACCTATGTCAGCCTCATTGGGGCCTTCCTTGCTTTGATTGGTATGGAAGCCCAAGTGGGCGAGCTGTTGGCGCGCATGTTTTCCCGCACCCAGGCCAACCAGGTGACAGGAGTGCTGCTGCTGGCCGCCAACATCAACGTGACGTTTGCCCACTTCGTCTGCTTGGCAGGGGTTCTCTGGATTACCGGTGTCCTCGACCGCGAACCCTAGCGCCGGATCCCTGGCCCACCTTTGGGAGTCATGTGGACAGTGGCGAGACGGCTTGTTGTTTTTATAGTCGTTTACAGTCGTTCCAGTTCAGGGCAAGACACCTGAGCTACTGTTCGCGCTAGCGGGACGGAGTCCTTGAAAGGCCTTCTGGCACGGTGCATTTAACGTTTTAGGCGTGGGTGCAGTGTCCTAGTTTGAATCGAAATGACCATAAATGGGCAAAGCAAAGAGCCCCCAACTTGGGAGATAAGCTGGGGGAAGCCCTTTAGGTTTGCTTGAGTTTTCTCCAGACCACCCAGGCCTTTGAGACCTTTGCGACCTCAGTAAAAGCAATGGCTTTACTTAAAGCCCACTGCCGCTTGCCAGACAAAAGCCAGCAGGAAAAACAGAACAGGGATGATCGGCAAAATGTCGATCAGCGGGTCAAACAATTCATAGCCTTCCGGCAAACTGGCCAGGAGCA
>NZ_JANSIC010000025.1:9638-14729 GCF_047461955.1 Synechococcus sp. R55.7 | reverse complement strand
AGAACGCCAATGTTAGAGAGGCCCAAAACGACCCCCACTCCCAACAAATGGCCAAAGCTGGCAACCCCAATGACTTCTGGCCAGGTCATTCCCAGTACCGGCCCAGTCTCTGAGGCCACTCCAGAGGAGGATTTGAAGCTCAAGTAAGCCAGCCCTGTGCAGAGCAGAATGATCACGGCGTTCAGGGGGGACCAGGGGCTGGTTTGAGCGGTCAGAGCCAACAGCGCAACAACAGGCATCATGGTTTCCATCCTCAGCTCAGGTTAACCGACCCTTAGATTACCCCTCCTGCTGGGATCCCCTCGCAATCTGCACATGAATTGCAACAAAACCTCACACTACGGCTTTTCTCTGGCTTCAGGGGCAGTTTGCCGTTGCCGGGATCCTTCGGGAATCCTTGGCCAGGAGAGGAAGGTGCCCCCATGGCTGGGGTTGTGAGGAAAATAAGGCTTGGGCTGAGAAGCTGGGCAGGTCTCTGCCGTATACTAACGAAAGTTAACAAACTTATCTCTTCGATCTCTTTTCGGTGTGATGACTGGGACGCGCTGCCTCGACCCATCCTCTCTGTCTGCACTGTGCGCACCTAAGGATGGCTGCCGATGACTGTTGCTGCTACTGCTGAACCAGCCCAAAAACCTTTCGCATTGCCTCGTGAGCTGTTGGGGCCACCCTCGGAATTTTGGAATCCCACCTTGCTGATGTTTTTGGCTGCGGTGGTGCTTTCGGCCTCTTGCTTTGGCGGGTACGCCTTTTGGCACTGGCCCAAATGGATGGTGTTCTGGCTCAATTTTGTGGCCCTCTATGTTCTGGGCACGGTGATTCACGATGCTTCCCATGGCTCGGCCCACCGCAACCGCTTTCTGAACGAGGCACTCGGACACGGCTCTGCCCTGTTGCAGGGTTTTGTCTATCCCGTCTTTAAGCGGGTACACATGCAGCACCACGCCCACGTCAACCATCCTGAAGACGATCCCGATCACTACGTCTCGACAGGGGGGCCGCTGTGGCTGATCGCGCCGCGGTTTTTCTACCATGAGGTGTTTTTCTTTAAGCGGCAGCTCTGGCGGAAAGGTCGCTGGGATCTGCTGGAGTGGGGCTTGAGTCGGCTGGTGGTTATCCTGACCTTTGGTCTGGCCAGCTACTTCGGCTACACCGACTACATCATGAACTATTGGCTACCCCCTGCCTTTATCATGGGGTTCTTGCTGGGCTTGTTTTTTGACTACCTGCCCCATCGCCCTTTTCAATCCCAAGAGCGGTGGTACAATGCCCGCGTCTATCCCGGATGGCTGACCAACATTCTGCTGTTGGGGCAAAACTATCACCTGATCCACCATCTCTGGCCTTCTGTTCCCTGGTACAAATACCAAGCAGCCTACTGGGCAGCCAAACCTGAGCTGGACGCGCGCAACTGCCAGCAAACGCTGGGGATCTGGGAGAAGGGAGAGTTTTGGGGCTTTTTGTACGATGCTCTGATCGGTCTGCACTGGCACAAGCCCACTTCAGCTCACCCCGCTGCGCCAGCCAATCCAGAATCGGAGGGATCCCCTGCGGATCCACAGCTTGGCTAGCATGGTTTGGCCAACGCTGCAAGTCCCGCAGGTGCTGCTGTTTGTGGAAGCGGCCAGCCTGTTGCAGGACTCTAGCCAGGTTTTGTTGCAGGCCGGTCGGGCAACGGCAGATTTGCCGGAGTTGATTGCAGAAGCGCAGGCGCGGGCCGAAGTCCAGGTGCAGCTCCTTGGGATCCCCGCAGACTTGCGGGCACAGGTGCGAGGGATCCTCAGGTTGACCTCGCCCCAAGAGGTGCTGGCCTACTTGCAGGACTTGCTGGACAGGGGATCTGGCCCGGATTTGGAAGCCTTTTTGGAGCAGGCGGGATCCGCCTCTACAGTGCTGCGCTTCCCCCCCCTGTTGGTGGGGGCTGTGGCTCTGCAGGTGGTGCTGGAGCGGTTGGACTTTTCTCCAGAAGAGCGGGCTGTGGTGCAAGCCCAACGGGATCAATGGGAACAGGCCCTGGCGGAATTGGCCACTCACCACAGGGTTTCCCCAGAGCCGCTCCGGGCCACTGCCGAGACGGTGCTGCGGGCGGCTTCAGCAGAGGAGCTGCTGCAACTGGGTCAGGATCTTTTTCAAGATCTCCAAGATCTCGCTGTTGCTGATTCTGAGCCAGAAGCCGAGCCTCAGGTGGAATTGGCGGGGCCTCTGCTGTTCATGATGGTGGCGGATTACCTGCTGGCCCAAACGGAGTATCCGCTTACCCCGGAGCAGCGGCTGGACTTGCAAACCAATCGCGCCGCGGCAGAAACCCGCTACTTGGCCATGCAAAAGTTGGGCCGCATTGAAAACTTGGCGGAGCAGCAGGCTTATATTCGATCCTGGATTGACCAAGCTTCCGTACCGGATTTGCTGCAGGCTTTGGATCGCTTTTTTGCGGCGTCTGAACCCAACTCATGAGGCTCAGGGATCGCCGAAGATTTTGGATCCCCTATGCTGGAGTCAAAGGGATCCCACTTGAGGTGTGAAAGTGGACTGGGGCAGCCTGTTCTGGATTTTTCTGATCTTCAGCTCTTTGCAACCTCTGCTGAACCGTCGTGCCCAAGAGTTCCGGCGCTTGATGGCCATTCGGGAGTTGGAGCAAAAGCGGGGCAGCCGGGTGATTCTGCTCATTCACCGCCAGGAGTCGATCAGTTTTTTGGGGATCCCGGTTTCCCGCTACATCAGCATCGAGGACTCCGAGCAGGTATTGCGGGCGATTCGCCTCACTCCACCCAATACCCCGATTGATTTGATTTTGCATACCCCCGGTGGCCTGGTGCTGGCCACGGAGCAAATTGCCCGCGCCTTGATCCGCCATCCGGCCAAAGTGACAGTGTTTGTGCCCCACTACGCCATGTCGGGGGGGACGATGCTGGCCCTGGCCGCCGATGAAATCGTCATGGATGCCAATGCAGTCCTGGGGCCGGTGGATCCACAGTTGGGGGGGTATGCTGCCGCCAGTATTCTGCAGGTGGTGGCGGATAAACCCATTGCCGAAATCGATGACCAAACCTTGATCCTGGCAGATCTGGCCCGCAAAGCGATGCAACAGGTACAGAACTTCGTGCGGGATCTCCTGAAGGACGATGTGCCCAAGCGCAAAATTGCCCCCGAACGCATCGAGCCCCTCATCCAGTACCTAACCAGTGGACAAGTTACCCACGACTACCCGATCACTGCCGAAGAAGCCCAAAGGTTGGGCCTGCCCATTTCTACTGAGTTGCCACCCCAAATCTATGCCCTGATGGACTTGTACCCACAGGCCACCATGGGCCGCCCTTCCGTGCAGTACATCCCCATCCCCTATGATCCTCGCCCCTCTCTGCCCAGGGGGGGATCCCGCTCTGGCTTAGGGTGAACTCTTGGCGTAAGCTTCCATAGCTTCCAGGCGCAGCCCCCCTGCCCGGCGAAACAGCTCTTGTCCGGTGTGCAGATGGCGGTCGTCGAAGTTCAGGGGGAAATACTGCAGCTCCTCTAGAGCGTCCTCTAGGTGGTTGAGGGCGTAGTAGAGGCGAGAAGCCACTCCCCCCAGGCTGCTGGGATTGGGGAGGCGGCCAAAGATCTGCTGGGCTTGGGCCAGTTTCTGCGCACACTCTTCCAGATAGTCAGCAAAAGACTGCAACAGGTTGGGATCAAAGGGATCCGCCGCCAAAGCATGCAACTGAGGCTCTAGGGAAGACAGCAGGGGCCCCAAAACTCGGTTTAGGGGGGTGTAGACCTGTTGGATCCAGGCTGCGCGGGCGATGGCTTCGTGGCTGACGGTTTCACGGGGGGATCCCGTCGGCTGGGGGCGGGGTGAGGTGCGGCTGGAGTGCAGTTGCCGATCGTATTCGCGGCGAGATTGCGGATCTTTGAGCACCGCGTAGGCAGCGTTGATCTGGCGGATGCGCTCAGCGGTGGCCCGATCTTTTTTGGCCAGCAGGCTGTCGGGATGGTGGTACTTGACCAAACGACGGTAGGCAGACTTGATCTCCTCCGCCGTCGCCGCCACGGAAACGCCCAAAACTTCGTAGTGGGATCCCACTCCCGATCCGCTCTCCATAACCCCTAGGCTTGCCGGAAAGAAAAGAAACTTCCACATTGTACCTGCAGCCTAGAATAAAGGTGAGTTTTCCGGTGCTGCCCCATGTCTTCCGCCTCGCCCCAGGGATCCCCCAATCCTTTCAGTGCCCTCTTGGGGGCCGCCATCGCCGTCAGTTTGGGCTACGGGTTCTTTCAACTGCTGCTCTCGATGTTGGCCAAGTTGCCGCCAATTGAGGTGGAGATTGGATCGTTGGCCCGCGGAATCAGCATTCTGGTGCGCTACCTGCTGGTCGGTTCCGTTTCCCTGATTGCCTTCATGTTTGCCATGGTGGGGTTGGGGCTGGCGGCCTATTGTGTGCAATTGCTGGGAGAGCGGCTGACCTCCTCTCAGCGCTGAACCTAGGGGCACAACCTCTGGCCGACTCGTTGGGCGTTTATCATGATGAGCCAGCTTCTTCTCAGCGCAGCACCACCTTGGGGGAGAGCAACAAAGTCAGGGATCCCTGGCGGTAGTCAATCCGGCCTTCGGCAAAGCGCACTTGGGCTAGGCCCGCTTTTTTGAGGGTGATCGCGTCGGCATGGGCCGGGTTCAGCCCAATGGCCGTTTGCACCCACAGGCTCAGATCCGGCTGGTGACCGACCAGAGCCAAAGACGCCAGAGGTTCCCGCTCTGCTTGCCAGCGCACCAGGTCAGCAAAACTGCCCCCCGGAGCCAGCGGTTCAAACACCTCCACAGCTTCGGCCAGGTTCTCGTCCAAAAAGATCTCAGCCGTCTGCCGAGCCCTCACCAGGGGACTGGTGAGCAGGAGATCCCACCTCCAGCCCATGTTCTTGAGCTGGCGGGCAACCTTGCGGCAACGCTTGCGACCTTCGTCTGTAAGGGCCCGAAAGGCATCCTCGACTTCTGGCCGGGGTTCCTCGGCTATGCCATGGCGAATAAAATCCACGGCCAATTCCTGTCGGGCAGTCTGCTTTTCTGCCGCCCCCTGATGGTGCTCCGCGCTGCTAACGCAAACGCCCTCCTGTTGTTCA
>NZ_JANSIC010000025.1:7427-9538 GCF_047461955.1 Synechococcus sp. R55.7 | reverse complement strand
CTCCCTCTACGGCAGCACTCCCGCGACAAAACCGGAAGTCATGAAGAAGACGAGGGGTTATGCAGTCGCTGGCTGACCAGAGTGCGCCCCTCCTGGGTGTAGAGCTGCCAGTAGTTCCAGTAGTTGCCAAACACGGACTTCACATAGCCCCGGGTTTCGGGGAAGGGGATCTGCTCCACAAACACGTCCGGATCCTCGAAGCCAAAGCGGTTCAGCCATCTGGCCACGTTGCCGGGGCCACCGTTGTAGCTGGCCAGGGCCAGCAAGGTGTTGTCTTGGTAAGTGCGGTGGGTGTAGTCGAAGTACCAGGATCCCAGGTAGAGATTGTCGGCGGGGTTGGTGAGGCTGTACTGGGCCAGGCCGATCTGCTGGGCAATCCAGCGCCCGGTGGCGGGCATCACCTGCATCAAGCCCAAAGCCCCCGAGGCCGAGACGATCTCTGGCTCAAAGCGGGATTCCTGCCGGATCAGAGCCGCCACCATCAAAGGATTGAGGTTAAATTGCCGTGACCAGTGGGCCAAGCCGGGTTGGGCGTAGGGATCCCCGCTCCAGGAATTGTCTGGGCCCGCATAGTAGTGCAGCGGATAGATGGCCTGCCAGAAATCTTGGCGCTGCCTCAACGTCTCCAGCAAGGGATCCGGCTCTTCGCTAAAGCGCAAAGCAGCCACCTGGTTAATGCCCCGCAGGTGCTCTCCGGCGCTGTTGCGCAAAATGCCCGTAACAAAGCGCTCGGCAACGCTCATCTGGCCGGGATCCCGCTGCACCGGAGTTTCGCCCTGCCAGCGTTCCCAGGCCAGTTGGCTGGCTCCCATCAAATGCAGGGTTTGCGTAACTGCAGAGACCCCTGGCAACGGTTGGCGCACCGGCTGAAAATCCACCTCAACCCTTTTGCGCCCGCTGTAGAAATCCCCCACCGGCCAGCCCAGTTGCACTGCCGACCGCCAGCCGTAGTAGGTGTGGGGAAACTGACGCAGTACCTGCCGATAGGTCTGCCGAGCTGCAGCCACATCCCCCTGCTGTTCCCGCCATTTGCCCGCCCAGTAGAGCAGTTGTGCCCCCATTTCTGTATCCCGCTGAGCAGATCCGATCTGTTGGGCCAGGGCGATGGCTTGGCTGAGATTGCCTGCTTGTGCTTGGCTCCAGGCCACTGTCCAGGCGGCATTGGCTGCAGCTTCGCTGGCTGGAAAGCGATCCCAAAGGGCTTGCCGAGTAGCCTGGGCCGATTGGGGGCTGGCGTTGCGATCGTAAAGCTGGCTGAGGCTAAGCAACGCCTCTGGAGCTTCTTTATCTGAGCCGGCTCCCACCTGTCGAAGCAAGTCGATCGCCGTCGGCAGGTCGCTCAGTTCCGCCAAACGGCGGCGGGTGAGAGAAGCCTCTGGCCCATCGGGAAACTGTGCCAGCAGCGCTTGGTAAGCCGCTTTGGCCTGGGGAAACTCCCGCGAGATCTGGTGGCTGCGGCCCCAGCGGTAGAGGTTCTGAGAGGTGGCGGGGGCACGCCCATAGGCCCGGGCAGCTTTGCCGTACTCCCGTTGCTCCCAGTAGGCATCGGCGAGGATCTGCCAGTCGGAAGCCGTGAGGGATCCCTCCTGAGCCTGCCGCCAGCGATCCAGCAGCGGCGTTAGCCCAGGGGTTTGCGGGTGATGTTGGGCCAAATCCCGCAGCAGGTCATAGCGGTCGGGATCCAGCTCCAGCAAATGCTTGAGGGCACGTCCGGTCAGCGGGTGGGTGGGAAATTGCTGCCGCAGCCGATCCACCTGGCCCATCCCCCAGAGGGCGTAGGCGGCCACAGGACTGTGGGGATATTCCTGCAAAATCTGGGGCCACCAGATCCCTTGGGCTGTTTCCTTGTCCTGCAACTGTTCATAGGCTTGGGCCCTGAGCTTCCAAATCTCTTCCCTCAGAACCGGCAGGCTCTCTTCCAGCCCCTGCAAATGCTTCAAGGCAGATTGCGCTTGGCCGGCCTGTAGCGCTGCATAGGCTTGCAGAAAGGCCGTTGTGGAAGTTTGAGGCAGTTGCGTCGGATCCCTGTCTTCTCGTGCAGAGGCCACTTCTACGGTTTCTGCCCAGGATGAGGTGTAGAAGCCCCAGACAGCTCCACCCAGAGCCGCTCC
>NZ_JANSIC010000025.1:0-7327 GCF_047461955.1 Synechococcus sp. R55.7 | reverse complement strand
CGGATCAGGGCCACTCGGTTCTTCAGGCGAATATCGGCTCCCATGCGGTTGAGCTCGGGAATGTGGTGCATGCGGTTTTCAAACACTGTCTCCTCAATGGTGCAACTGCCCTCGCTCAAGGCGGCCAAGGCCATGATCGGCGCCTGCACATCGGTGGGGAAACCGGGATAGGGCAGCGTTTGAATATCAGTTGCCTGACAGAGCCAGCCTGAGCTCAGTTGAGCTGGGGCAATGCGCAACCGGTTTGGGCCCTCTTCTTCCACCCGCAGACCCATGGCTTGCAACTTGGCGATCACCGCCCGCAGATGATCGGGAATGACAGGGCCAACCGTGAGGTGAGAGCGGGTAATGGCCCCGGCAATGAGATAGGTGCTGGCCTCGATGCGGTCGGGAATGACCGTGTACTCTGTTCCATGCAAGCGGGGCACCCCTACCACCACAACCGTATTGGTGCCGATACCGCGAATGCGGGCCCCCATGGCTTGACAAAAGCGGGCCAGATCCGCCACCTCCGGCTCTTGGGCGGCGTTCTCGATCACCGTTTCTCCATCCGCCAGCGTAGCGGCCATCATCAAGGTCTCGGTGGCACCGACGCTGGGATAGTCCAGGTAAATACGGGTTCCCAACAGTTTACGGGCATAGGCATGAACCACCCCATGCTCGATTTGTACCGTCGCCCCCAAGGCTTGCAGACCCCGCACATGCAGATCCACAGGACGAGACCCGATCGCACAGCCGCCGGGCAAGGGAACTCTGGCCACCCCCAGCCGCGCCAACAGAGGCCCTATGATGAAAAAGCTGGCCCGCAACTGGCTGACCAATTCATAAGGGGCTTGAGAGGTTTTGAGGGAGCTGGCATCCAGGTCCAGGGTATTGCCAACATGGGAAACCTTAACTCCCAGCGTGGCCAGGATCTGCCCCATGCGTTCAATGTCCAGCAGACGCGGCACGTTGTGAATTCGACAGGCCTCAGGAGCCAAGATGGCCCCGGCCATCAGCGCCAAGGCAGAGTTTTTTGCCCCGCCAATAGGGATGTGGCCACTCAGGGTCTGCTTGCCAATGATTTTCAGCACTGGCCCCATCATCTCTGGCGCGGTTGCCATGCCGGTCTGGGGCGGCGTCAGGCCAGGCTCTAGGGGATCCGCCCCGCTGACGCGATTGTCAAAACCTTTCAATCTCCCTCCTCACCCACAAAAAATAGGCGAACCCTTCTCAGAGAATACTCTGGGGATCACAGCAGCGGCTAAACTCGCAAGCCAAATTGGGTGTGAGGAAGAAGTTCCCATGGCTGTGCTTCTATCCTGCAGCAGCGGACAGGGGAGCGGCTAGGCCAGTTCACCAGATGCAGGCTCTCAGCGAAGGCAACTGGGGGGCAGCCCAACAGCAGGGGGCGGTATGATGGATGCTCAGGGGAAGTGCTTGCAAGGAAAACAGGAAGGAGACAGCCGATGATCGCCACTCAAGTCTCTGCCCAAGAGTTGTTTCGGGCCGCCTATGAAAACCGCTACACCTGGGATCCCGCTTTCCCAGGCTACAGCGCCGAGGTCACCTATTGGGATGGGGAGCGCACATTCGTTGGGCAGGTGCGAGTGGGAGCAGACCTAAAGGCCACCGTTACGGGCGTAGAAGATGAGGAAGCTCGAAAAGCCATTCACAACCAACTCTGGGAGATTGCCGTTCACCGGGTGCGCCGCAGCTTCGACGAGACCCATGGGAACAACACCTTCCGTTACGGCCAAACCCTGCCCGATGGCACAGTAGAGATCCTGGTGGGGGGCAAAGCCGAAGGGGATCGCTACCACGTGCGCGATAACCAGGTTACCATGGTGCACCGGCATATCCACGGAGTGGTGGTTACCATCCACACCTTCAGCAGCCACGATACCGGCGAAGGCTATCTTTCCCACCGCTACGATTCCGTCTATCACGATCCCCAAACGGGCGAGCAAAAAGGCGGGCGCAGCCAATTCGAGGATCTGTACACAAAAGTGGGCAAGTATTACATCCTCTCGGAGCGGCGTATCCAGACGGAGACGGAAACCGGCCCTGTGGAGAAGCGCTTCACCTTCAGCAACTTGACCTTGCTGGACACTGGGGCGTGAGCGACCCGGCATTGACCCCAGCAGGGTAGGGGGCCAGCTCTCCCGTTCGTCACTGTTGGGCAGCTACCGGGAGGCTGAGTTCACGCCCTTCTTGGCGGCCAAGCCTTTCTCGATAACGGGAAAGCCGATCTGTAGGCTTTCAAGCTTTGTTGCAGAACGATCCTCCCGGTTAGAAAAAGCAAGAGAGCCTGAGCTATGCTTTGAATATTCTCCCGCCTGCGATTGGCATGGACAACACCACAGCAAAACCTGACCCGGATTCCGAAGCCCCCATTGGTGCCCCTGACCTGATCATTCGCCCCGCCCAACTGGGGGATCTGGAGGCTGTGGAAGAGATTTTGGCGCAAGCCTTTGATGAAGAGTACAGCAGCCGCTCGGTGGATATTCGTCGCCAAGTGCGGCGGTTGCGCCAGTGGTATGGGCCCCTGAAAACCCTGACCCTGTTTCCCAATCGCTTCCAGCACATGTTTACAGTGCATGTGGCGGAGCTGAAGGGCAAGATTCAGGGGGTGATTCAGGTTTCTCCCTTCAACCATTCCCGCAGCACCTGGCGGGTCGATCATATCGCAGTGGCGCCCTCTGCCCAGCGACAGGGGGTGGGATCCCGGCTGCTCAAGCACTGCATGGAGCACTTTCGGGAAGCTCGCACCTGGATCCTGGAGGTGAACATCCACAACAAGGGGGCAATGGCGCTCTACCGGCGCAACGGCTTCCAACCCTTGGCTCAGATCACCTACTGGTCGATTCCAGCCGATATTCTGGCAGCTCTCAGCCAGCACGAGCCCAAATTGCCCAACCTGGTGCCGGTGACCAACCGGGATGCCTATGCCATCTACCAACTGGATACGGGATCCATGCCGGCCACTGTGCGCCAGGTGTACGACCGTGAGGTGAACGATTTTCGCACTAGCCCACTGGATTGGCTTTTGGAGCAGGCCAAATGCGCCATTAGCCAGACGGAGCGGGTGGAAGTGTGTGTTTACGAGCCCGAACGCAAAACCGCCATCGGCTACTTCAACTTGAAGTTGGATCGCACCGGGCAGCAACCTCATGTGGCCAAGCTCACGGTTCACCCCGCCTACACTTGGCTTTACCCCGAACTCATGGCCAAGATGGCCCAGCTTACTCAGGCTCATCCGCCGCAATCTCTGGCCTTGGCCTCCACCGATTACCAGCCGGAACGGGAGGAGTTCTTGCTGAAGCTGGGAGCCCAGGATGTAGAGCGGACGTTGCTGATGTCGCGTTCGGTGTGGCACAAAATCCGCGAAAGCCGCCTCTTTACCTGGGATAGTGCTTATCTCAACGCGATGCTGCGGGGATTACAGGTGAAGCAGCCAGTGCCGGAGCGGTTTGAGGGGCCACCGGAAGGCTGGCTGGAGCACCACTTTCATCCCATCAGCCCAACTGAGCCGGATCCCAGCTCTGGTCGCATCAGCGGTGTGGAGTCTTCACCAGGGCTCTCCAGAGACTCCCAATCTGAGGCTTCTCCACCCCCTAGCTGATCGCGTCAGGGAGAGAAAACCCCAATCCCGGCTTGCTTGCACCTTGCGAAAAACGGATGAAAGACCCGAAGGGCAATTCTACTGCGGATCCCTCTTGGCGGGCGCTGATTCAGGCGGCACTGCACCGGAACCGTAGCGATCCCAGTGTGCGGTATTTGCAATTGGCCACGGTGGATCCCCAGGGGCATCCGCGCAACCGCACGGTCGTTTTCCGGGGGTTTTTGGGCGATACCGACCGCATTCAATTGGCGGTGGATAGTCGCAGCGAGAAGATCCGACAAATTGCCCACTGCCCCCAAGCCCAGATCTGCTGGTATTTCTGCAAAACCCGCGAGCAATTCCGCATCGCTGGCACCCTTGAGGCCATCGCCGCCGATCATCCGGATCCCCAGGCCCAGCGCCAGCGGCAGCAGTTGTGGCAACAGATATCGGAAAAAGGACGGCTCCTCTGGTTTTGGCCGGAACCCAAAGGGCTGCTTGCCCCGCCAGAGGCTTTTATCCAGGAGTTGCCGAAAGAGAAAGATCTGCTGCCTCCGCAGACCTTTGTGGCTTTACTGCTGGAGCCAACGGAGGTGGATCACCTACAGCTTAAGGGGGATCAGATCTATCCCCAATTGCGGACGGTGTACGAGCGCACTTCCAAAGGGTGGCAGCGTCGGGCTGTGAATCCCTAAAAGGGATCCAAACTTGCTTAGCCTGGTCTGGAGTGGGGGATCCCTTATTCCTTGTTCCTCCAAAGCACAGGGAATAGAGGAATGGACGTGTTAACGTAGCTGAACGATCGTGTTCTGCACGGTGGGGGCGTTATCCTCTGATGGAACTCTGTACGCGTATGGCTGGTCTATCAGGGGTAGGGCAGCAGTTGATGCCTTTTGTCTAACTCGACACGTATCACTTTGGCTTGCAGTGGTCTCGATGTGCGTCTTGATCTGCTCATTCGCTCAGGCTGTTGCCTCTTTTTTCGCCGGCGGCCCATTGCTGAACAGAGCTTTGAGGGGCAAGGGATCCCTAGTGTTGTCTGCCGCTCTGGTTGGGGTAGGGGTTCTCGTGCAGGGATTGAGGGCACAGACTCTGGAGAAACCGACGCTGAAAGCCTTGGAGGATTCCGTTGAGGGGAATGTTGTCCCTGTTCTGCCCTCAGAGCCTGTCTTATCCCCCCAGGCTGCCCCCACCTCCGCCCGCACAGGATCCTTTCGTGTCGGCAATCGCACGCTCCATCCGGTTCGGCTGGTGATCTTGATGCGCAGCGGCGAACGGATGATCAATCCGGAAACGGCCCACTGGGACTTTGCCCCTGGAGAGGGGGGGAGCGAAGGATTGCTGCTGAGCTTGGGAGAAGAACCGCTGCAAATCGGCCCCGGAGACATTGTGGTGGCTTTCGCCCTGGATGGAACCCGCCGCTATTGGGGGCCCAATGTGGTGGGAGAGTCTCTGGCCCCGTTTTGGGATGGGGAGAGCGGCTCCTGGTCGATGATCTTGCAGCCTTAGGGTGCTCCGCGCGCAGCTTGGACATTTGCAGCGGTCACCTCAAACTCCTCTGGGGCAACTTCTCCATTCCTCACTCTTCTGGGCCAAAGGGGGAGGATCCAAGCAACAGAACATTTTGAGAACAGTCTCCAAACCATAGTCATTTCAAGCTAGATTGAGACACTCCCCAAGCGCTCTGTGCCGCTGCCGCGACCAACCCCAGCTCTTCTCCCAGAGAGAGAGGGAAGTTAGGGAACAATGCAACAGAAATGTTTCATTCCTGTTTAATAATGACTACACAAGTGGCTGCGCAGTTTATAGCTCTGTAGGGTGTTGGCCAGCAGCATCGTTACCGTCATCGGCCCTACGCCTCCCGGTACGGGCGTGATGGCAGCGGCCAGCTCTTTGACCGCTTCATAGTCCACATCTCCCACCAATTGCTCGGCTCCGGTGGGGGTCTCGATGCGGTTGATGCCAACGTCGATGACCACCGCGCCGGGTTTCACCATGTCTGCCCTCAATAGGCGGGGGCGGCCCACGGCCATCACCACAATGTCGGCGGCGCGGGTCACTTCTGCCAAGTCGGGGGTGCGGGAGTGGGCTAGGGTGACCGTCGCATCGGCGGCCAACAACATCAAGCTCAAGGGCTTGCCCACCAAGATGCTGCGACCAACCACCACTGCCTTTCGGCCTGCAATCGGGATCCCTTCTGCTTGCAACAGGCGCATCACGCCCAAGGGGGTACAACTGCGCAAGCCGGGTTCGCCGCGCAACAGCCGGCCCAGGTTGAGGGGGTGAAGTCCATCCACATCTTTGCCGGGATCGATTGCCAAAAGGGGGGGGATGGGATCCCAGCCGGGGGGCAGGGGCAGTTGGACGAGGATGCCATCCACCCGCTCGTCCTGATTGAGTTGGTCGATGGTGTCGAGCAAATGGGCAGGGGAGTCTTGGGCGGAAAAATGTCGGCCAAAAGAAGCAATGCCCAACCGCTCACAGGCCCGCTCTTTGCCACGCACGTAAGCCGCACTGGCGGGATCCTCTCCAACCCGCAGCACTGCCAATCCCGGTGGCCGCCCCACCTGGGGTATCCAAGCTTGCACTTGGGCGGCCATCTCCGCTTGCAAGCGGGCGGCTAAGGCTTTGCCATCGAGGATCTTTGCGGGCATGGGGGCGCAAGGATAAAGACAACCATCCAACGACCATCCATAGTGAAGCAGAATGGCGACAGCAGTGCAGGGGGAATGATCAGGTGGGATCCCTATGATTCGGGCAGGTCTTCTTCCTCTTGGCCCAATTGCTCGATGATGATCTCCACCTGCTGCCGCTTTTGCTCCAGGAAGTCCGCGCAGGTTTTCAGGGTTTGGGCGGCCTGTTGAAAGCGCTCCACCACTTCCGCCAGATCCAGTTCCCCCGATTCAATCTGGGCAATCAAAGTTTCCACCTCGGCAATGGCTGCTTCATAGCGCCACGGCTCCTCACGTTTGCGGCGGCTCATGGCTCTCCTCTACTCGTACCCATAGGCTTCCCGAGGCCAGTTGTATCATCAGGCGGGTTTGGGGAGGCAGGCGATGGGTGCGGATCAGGGATCCCTCTTCATCTCGCACCAAGGCATAGCCCCGTTTCAGAATGGCTTCGGGATCGAGCGCTTGGAGGCGATCTTGCAGGGCCTGTTGGTGCTGTTGGCGTTGCTGGAAGCGATGGCGCACGGCTTGGAGCAGGCGATGTTGGTGTTGGGTCAAGCGATCCTGGGCCTGTTGCAACAGCCGCTCTGGATGCACGTAAGCCAGGTGGTGTTGGGCCTGCTGCAAACGCTGCTGGGCCCTTTCCAAAGCTTGGCGAGTGCGTTCGATCAACTTCTGGCGCAACTGGGATCCCTGACGCTGCAATTCCCCCAGATCCGGCACGATCCGCTCGGCAGCTGCCGTTGGGGTATGGGCGGCGTAGTCGGCAGCGTAGTCAGCCAGGGTTTCATCCCGCTGGTGGCCAATCCCGGTGACCACCGGGATCCGACATTCGGCAATGGCTCGCACCACCCGCTCATCGTTAAAACAGGCCAAATCTTCGCTGGCTCCACCGCCCCGCGCCAAAAGAAGCACTTCCGCCCGCCCATCCTGTTCCACCCGGCGAATGGCCCGCACAATTGATTCCGGGGCCGCCTCCCCTTGCACTTGAGCTGGGGAGAACAGCACCCGTAGCCCGGGGTAGCGCTGGTTGAGGGTGCGCCGAATATCTCCCCAGCCGGCAGCGTGGGGGGAA
>NZ_JANSIC010000024.1:14330-16000 GCF_047461955.1 Synechococcus sp. R55.7 | reverse complement strand
TGATTGGCTCTCGGTGGTTCAGAAAGGGATCCCAGCAGGCGACACTCCCCCAGCGGAAGCGATAAGCTAGGAGAGTCAATTAGGTCTCTGAAGCTATGGACGCCGCCGAAATTGCCGCCTTGAAAGAGCGCATCAAGCTAATCCGCGAACGCCGGCCAGCGGTAGCCAAGCTGTTGGAAAAGCCAGACTTGGGCAGCTTGCGCGTGGATGTCAACCAAGCGCTGGAGGAGATCGACGAGTTGCTCCACGAGTTTGAGCAGACTTTTGGCCCGGAAAGCTAGAGGGCTAGTTCCTGATAAGCTGCTGCAACTGGGCCAGAACCTCAGCACTGTGGCGGCTGGGGTTCACGATTGGGTCGATTTCTCGCAAAATCCCCTCCGGGTCGATCAAGAACGTATTGCGCAGGGCAACATCGCCCATCCAGGATCCGTAGGCTCGACTGACCGTGCCATCGGGATCCGACAGCAAAGGAAACTGTAGCCCCTCTGCCGAGCAAAAGCGCCTGTGAGAGTCCACCGAGTCAGCGCTCACGCCCACAACCTGTGCCCCCATGGCCCGGAACTTGGGCAAATCTTGCTGAAAGCGGCGGGCCTCAATCGTACAGCCGGAAGTGAAGTCGCGGGGGTAAAAATACAACACCACCCACTCCCCCCGAAAATCCGCCAGCCGCCGTATTTGCCCGGCTTGATCTGGCAATGCGAACTCCGGTGCCGGAGAACCTATTGGCGGGAGAGGAGTAGTTCCCCACTGGGCCCAGGCAGGCTGAGTCATCCCAAAGCCCACAAGCAGGCCCACAACCAATCCCATGAAAACCCTGCCCAATTCCCTCACTGCCCCTCCGAGACCTCTCTAGAACCCATCTCTAGTTTACATAACTTTATATGAGTCCAGGAACTCGCCTCACTGCGCAGAAGCAAGCCAGCGGGGTGGGAAGCATCTCCACTCTGCCAGCTCAATGTTGCCGCTTTGCCAATTCCTTTGCCAATTCAAGGTAACCACTTGCAGAGCAAAAGCTGCGGAGGGATCCCCAACCATCGCCAGAGTTGAGAGGTGCGTTCAATAGGGGTGTAGCGCAGTTGGGCGTACAGTTGCCGCGCGGGGAGATTGTCTTCCAATACGTGCAGATGCAAACAGCGGTAGCCCCACCCTTTCGCCACCCCTTCAGCACTGAGCAAAAGCAGACGAGCAATTCCTCGCCGCCGCCAGCCGGGCAGCACCGCCAAGTTGGAGAGGTAGGGATACTTCCCGTGGGCTGTGACCCGCAAAGAGATCTCGGCAGTGCCCACCACTTCGGATCCCACCGCAGCTGCCAGACAGCAGTAGTGGGGATCCCTTGCGGCCAGCCTGAGGCGCAACTCTTCGCGAATGCCCAGCTTGCGAATTGGGTAGATCCAGCGTTGCAGACCTGAGGGGGGATGAAAAACCTGGGCTAGAACTTCGGCCAAGGGATCCAGATCATTCGATGTAGCTGGGTAAACTACGGGGGAAGGCAACACAGGTTGAGATAGGGCAACCGCAAGCATTCTCCTTATTTTCCCAAACAACTTGCAAACAACAAAACAATAAGTGGTGACCCCCACGGGGAGCCACCACTGAACCGGTAGAACTTGGCCACAGGGAGGAAAACCACCCCTGCCGACGCGGACTAACCGCATCCAAGACTTAACTAA
>NZ_JANSIC010000024.1:0-14230 GCF_047461955.1 Synechococcus sp. R55.7 | reverse complement strand
ATCCAAGACTTAACTAAGACTTATTCAGTTGTCTTAACTTGTAGCTTTTTTTTCCAATTTCTAGGTTTTTCCAATTTCTAGGCCAGCGCCAGTGGCCGCTCCGACACCAGAATCCGACTCTGAGGTTTACGATGAGATCTCCAGATCGCTAAAATGGCAGGCTGAGCCGTTGATGCGATAGATATCATCCGTGATGGGCTGGTAACCCACTTCCACCAGATCGGACTTGGCAGGAGCAAATATGCGGATAATTGCTCTAGCAATCTTTGAGAGAAAGGTAAACATAGCAACCTCCTGAAAGTGAGAGTGAAACTATGAACTGAGAGAACCTCGAATTGCTAAAGCCCGCAGTCCTTGTCCCACTGAGCGCTGGTTCCGACTCGCAGAGCTTGCAGGTTGAGAGCACCTGAACCTGATCACCGATTTTCCCACCCTGACTCGCTCATGAATGGAGACTCAAAATAGCCGGCTGAGCTTGTTGATCTGGCAAAACCACTTTTATTTGAGGATTATTTGAGGAACACCTAGAGCGCTCTCTCACTTTCCCAGTGGCTTGTGCAGCAAGCCCAACTGCTATCTGCCTAACTCCCTTGTTCTGCTTTGAGGAAAACCTGTCGTAGGTACCAGGTGCTCTGCTGAGCGAGACAACCACTTCTCAGGAGAGTCTGCCGAAGCAACGGATCGGAAGCTTGGATCAAAGCGTTGACCGACAGAGAATTTTGGACTTGAATTTTGGATTTGATTCAATCGAGAAGCGGTGCCTCGCATTTGAGATGGGGATGAGATATTATCCTCCTCGCCTGAATCACTACATTCATAATCTAACCTATAGCCGATCTCTCCACCAAGGGCGGCAACCATTCTTAACAGGCTGGATCATTCCTTTAACTTGGTCTTTTCATCTCTTTTTGGTTCAGGTCAATGAGGGATCCCAGCATTCTGGATTCGGATTCCTCAGCCTCTTTCCGTCACAGGACACCTGATTTTTTGGGGAAACAAGCTGGCTCGGCGCGAGCCTTGAGATAAACAGAAATAAACGCAAAAAAACAACGACCAACCCCTGCTTCGGGCTTAATCGCCGGAAGGAACTCATTCCCTATCCTAGAAAACTCATTCCAGCTGTAGCTCGTTTTCCAGGTTAAGAGAATCTTGATTTCGGGGCCGAGAACGCAGGATCAGCAGGGAAAAGTAGGGGGGCTGGTAGTCGGCCAGTCCTTCCAGGGTGGGGAAGAGGGTTTGCTGGGGCCAGCCGGCCCAGACCACCAAGCTGGCTTGTTGCAGCCAACCTCTTTCGGCCAGCCACTGCCAAACCTGAGGGTAGACAGAGGCCACTTTCATGAGGACGACTACCTCAGCCCAGGCACAAGCCTGCTCCAGTTCCGAGAGGGCAAACAGAGCCGGTAAAATCGCCAATTTCTCGGAGCCGAGCACCAAGGGGGATCCCAGGGCAGCAGCAGCGGCTAAGGGAGAGCACACCCCCGGTATGGCCTGGATGGGCAAGGCGGGGATCCGCTGCCGCAGGGCTTGGGCCACGTAGGCAAAGGTGCTGTAGAGGCCCACGTCTCCCTCACAGATAAAGGCGACATCTTCTCCCCTTTCTAGGAGTGGGGCCAGTTGCTGGGCAGCCACTCGCCAGGCAGCTTGCAGGACTTCCGGCTGGGTGACAAAGGGCAGGCGAAGCGGCAAGAGGGTTTGTTCCGGTCGCAGCCAAGGGCGCACAATCTGATAGGCCAGGCCCGGCTGGCCGGCGGCATTTTGGGGACAGGCCACCCAGTTGACCGTGCTGAGGATGCGGGCTGCTTTGACCGTGATCCAGTCGGGATCCCCTGCTCCAGCACTGATCCCCCAAAAGGTTCCCAGACCCATACTTATTACGTATCAGGCGGTCTCTGTACTGCCCGTACTTCCTTCCTTCAGGCGATCCAAGGCTTCCTGCAAGGAGTTGCGCAAAGATAGGAACTTCTCCAGGCGCACCAGTTTCACCGTTTGGGTAATGCGGGGGTTGCTCACCACCTGAAAGATACCTGCGCGGCCCTGCACCAGCTTGGCCAATTGCACCAGGGCGCCGACGCCAGAGCTGTCGATGAAGTCGATCCCTGTCAAATCCAGGATCAGGTTAGGGGATCCCTCTTCCAGGTATTTGGTGACCACCTTAACAAAGACCGGCTCGGAAAAGGCATCCAGAAGGCCAGTCAGGTGAAAGACCTGGCAGTTTTCCAGCGCCTCGCGGCTGCCGCGCAAGCTGACCGTCAGAGATAGGGGTTCCGGAATGGCTCTTCTCCTTTCAACCATCTCGACAGAAGGGAACACCTGAGAGAGGCCCCAGGGTGGGTTCAATCTCGGGTGTGGAGATAGCTTAGCATCCCCGTTCTCCGCGGGAGACGGTATTTTTCCGCGGGGTCTTCGGGGGAATTACGCCTGGGAGCAGGGATCTCTTCTTTCTGTTCCCTCGTGGCAAGCCAGGAGTCCTTGGGTAGGATGGGGGCAACTGTGCCGGCAAGGTCGGCCCGCAGTGCACGAATGGCTTTTGGGAGCCTGTCAGGTTTTTAAGGGGTAGGCGGTTGGGAGAGGATCACCAAGATCCAAAGATGCAGCAGCAACGATTCAACCTTTCCCCCATCACTCTAGCTGGGGTGGGTTTGGGCTTGACGGCTGCCGCCTTTGGTGCCGCCTGGGGAACAGGGATCTACCTTCAAGATCACGTGCTGCCGCAGGTGGAAGCAACCCTCTCGCAAGCGATGCGCCGGCGCGTGGAATTGGGGGAGGTGAGGTTTCTGGCCCCCTGGCAGGTGAGCTTGGGAGAAAGCCGCGTTGAGCATTTGGCCAGTATCGGCTCCATCGACCTCAGCCCTGATTTCTGGACTTGGCTGCAGACGGGTCAGTGGGTGCTGAATGTTACCCTAAACCAGCCGCAACTGCTGCTGATGGAAACGCTGGATCGCGGCTGGGCGGATGTGCAGTTTCAACTGCCCGAAGGGGAGGGATCCCTGCCCTTGCATGGGCTGAACATCCGTTTGCGCCAGGGATCCCTGACGGCCATCCCTTTGGTGGGGGAGCGACGCCAGTTTGATCGGCTGCAGGGCCAGGTGCAGGTGTGGCTGACTCACAATGCCCCGCCAGGAGAGGAGGATCTTTTCGGGGGGCGGGCCAGTTTCCAGGCGACGGCACGGTTGCTCCCTCGGGAGGGGGAGGGGGGGTACCCCCTGCAGCTCAGGGGGGTGGCGGATTTTGCCCAGGCTTCCGGTTCGGTGACGCTTTCTGCGGCTCGTCTGCCTTTGGATCTCTTGCCCAGTGTGGTGCCGGCGGCCCCTTTTGCGGAGGTGCAGGGGGAAACTGGCTTGGATCTCCAGGTGCTCTGGCGGCGGGATCAACCGCTGGAGTTGACGGGGCAGGCCCAGGTTCAACAGGCTCGGCTGGATCTGGAGAGGTTGCCCCATCCTTTTGAAGAGGTGAAGGGCTCCGTTCGCTTTACCTTGCAGGGGTTGGAGCTGGAGGGGGTGAGCGGTCGCTTTGGTCAGCTTTCCTTTGCCGAGCTAAAAGGCCCGGTGGTCTGGGAGCAAGGACAGGGGTTTGGTTTGCAGGCGGAACTGGTGCCGGCCAGTCTTCAACAGATCCAAGAGACGTTTGCCTTTGGCCTGCCGGTGGCGGTGGAGGGGGTGGTAGGGGGATCCGTAGCGGTCACTGGAGCCTTGGATCAGCCGCAGATCCGGGGACAGTTGCGGGGGCTTTCGCCGGGGCAGGTGGATCGCCTGCCGGTGTCGGAGTATGCCTTTGGCTTCCACTTTGCGGATCAAACCTTGGCCTTGGAAGCAATTGACCTCAAGACTGCAGGGGGTCGCATCCAAGGCTCCGGCCAGCTGCAATGGGCTGCCGGCTTGGCAGGCCAGTTCGATCTTCAAGTCAGCGGAGCCGACGTGGAGCAGGTGCTGGCCCTTTACGGCCTCAACCTGCCCCGCCGGGGCGCTCTTCCTTGGGTGGGGCCGGTTTCCGCTCAAGTGCAGGTGGCGCTGACGGGATCCCAACCTCAGGTAGAGGCCACCTGGGCAACCCAAGGGGGAGAGATTGCCGGAAGAGGGCAGCTGCAGGTTTTGCCGGAGGGTCGGGACTGGGTGGTGCAGGTGCCGCAGGCGGTGCTGGACGTGGGCGGAGGCCGGGTGGCGGTGGCGGGGCGGTGGGCGGGGGGACAGCTCCAGACGCAGTTGGCTCCTCAGGAGGTGCCGCTGGCCTTTTTCAACCCCCAATGGCCGGGATCCCTCTCTGGCGAGCTGACGGCGCAGCTGGACAGGGCGGCGGCAGCAGAAGTGGGCTTCCTGGGGGCGTTGCGGGCGCAAGGGTCGCTGGCTTTGTTGCAGCCTTTGGGAGCGAGGGGACGGCAGTGGGTTGAGGGCATCCGCGGCCAGGTGACTTGGGAGGGATCCGGACTGCATATCCAGGAGGCGGAGGTGTTGGCAGGTGGCACTCGCCTGGCCAGGGTCGAAGGGCAGATCCCCTTGGATCCCCAGACGCTGCAGGTGGGATCCCTGGATCTGAGCTTTACCACCGACGGGATTACGCTGGCAGAAGTACCCGGCCTGCCGCCGCTGGTGAAAGGAGTGCTGCAGGGATCCGGCCAGATCCGCGGACCTCTGGACACCTTGCAGGTGACTGGCAAGGCGCAGTTGCGGGGCTTGCAGGTGGGAGATGTGGCCTTTGAAGACTTGGCCGGGCCCTTTCAGGGGTCTGTTCAGGGGACGGAAGTGGATCTGCGGGGGAAGCGGGATCGACTGGCGCTGCAGTTGGATCCCCAGTTTCAGCCTTTGCAGTTTCAGGTGCAGCGGGGCGAGGCGGAAATTCGCGGCCAACGCCGGCAAGAGGAGCTCCAGGTGGCAGTGAACCAGTTGCCTCTGGCTTTGCTGGGGGGGGTGGCTGCCGGGCCGTGGGCCAGTCTGCAGGGAACCCTCGAGGGGGAGGTGGCAGTTGACCTGGCAAGCGGCGCCGCCCAAGGACGGGCTGCGGTGGCGGATCTGCAGTTGGGAGGGATCGAAGTACGGGGCTTTTCGGTGGATTTCGACTACCACGCTGGTAATGGTTCTCCTCGCCTAGAGATCGCCCAAGCTCAACTGGATTTGTTTGAGAGCACCTACACCGCTAGCGGCACCCTGGAGCTGCCGGCGGATCCCCTCCAGGGCGGTTTGGAGTCTACTCCAGAGGTTTCCGTTCCTCAAATTAACCTAGAGATCAGCACCCGCCAGGGCCGCCTGGAAGACATCGTCTCTGCCTTTAAGTGGCGGCAGTGGCAAGACATCACCACTCGCGGCTTCCGGCGGCCCCCCTTGGGCCCTGCCTCGGCGTTAAAGACCGACCCGGTTGGTTTGCCCAACCATCCTCTCCTGGAGCAGCTGGAGTACTATGCCCAGATCTTGGCCGTCCACCTGGAGACCTTGGCCAGCCGCATGGATCCGCTGTTCGCGTCAGCGGTGCGGAGCACTTTCCCGCCGCCCACAAGTCTGCGAGGGGAATTCCAAGCCAGCGTTAGCCTGGTCGGCAGCCTCAACCGGCCTAGCGTCAGCTTTTACCTTGAGGGCCAGAATTGGCAGGCAGAGGAGTTTGGCATCGAAAGCCTTACTGCCAGGGGCAGCCTGGCTGGAGATGCAGTGGTGTTGGAGCCGCTGCGGTTGCGCAGTGGCGAACGTCAAGCCCTTTTTGTGGGCAAGCTGGGCCTAGAGGAACAGTCGGGATCCTTGCAAATCCAAGGATTGCCTCTGGCTTTGCTGGACCGCTTCCTGCCAGAGGAGCTGGAGCTGCAGGGGGATCTCAACCTGGACGTGGAGCTGGCCGGCAACCTGCGGGATCCCCATGCCCGCGGATCCCTGACAGTGGTCAACGCCCAGATCAACCAGGTGCCGCTGCGGGAGGTGGGAGGACAATTTGACTACCAGCGGGGGCAGCTGCGCCTGGACGGCGCCCTGCTGGCCAATGGTGACGAACCCATTCGCCTCTTTGGCCTGGTGCCCTACACCCTGCCCTTTGCCGAGGTGCGGGCCGAATCCGACCAGATCGACCTCACCCTGCAAGCCAAGCATGGCGGTCTGCGCCTGATCAACCTCTTCACCGACCAGGTGCGCTGGGAAGGCGGCCAAAGCCAACTGGAGCTGGCCATCCGCGGCACCTTGCGAGAGCCCAGCCTGCAGGGGAACTTGAGCGTCAACTCGGGGATCCTCAAGCTGGCAGCCCTGCCGGAGCCCATTACCGACCTCACAGGCCAGATCGCCTTTAACCTCAATCAGCTGCAAGTCCAGGAGCTGCGGGGACAGTTGGGGGGTGGATCCCTTTTGGCTGAAGGCTTTTTGCCCGTCAACTCTCGCGGTGCCCTGCAGATGGACGAAACCTCGCCACCCTTAACTCTGCAACTCCAAGGGATCCAGCTCAACCTGCCCAACCTCTACACTGGCCATCTGGACGGCGAGGTGGCTGTCAGAGGGCTGCTTCTGCAACCTTTGCTCGAGGGGCGGCTGGAGGTTTCTCAAGGGATCGTGGATGTCAGCCCCCGCCGGGCAGAACCTGAGGCCGCAACAGCTGCCGCCGGCTCGACTTCGCCGGATCCCTTCTGGCAGCCGCGGCTCAACGGACTGGAGCTGGTCTTGGGGCCAGGGATCCGCGTGCAGCGTCCCAATCTGTTTGAATTCAATGCTGCCGGCACCTTGCGCCTGTTTGGCACTCCCCAGGATCTGCGCCCAGCGGGCACCATTGCCCTAGAGCGAGGCCGCATCAACCTGCCCCTTGCCAACTTTCGCCTGGATCGCTCCCGCTCCAATACCGCCACTTTTGACCTAGACAACCCCTTCGATCCCTTCCTGAACCTGCGCTTGATGACCCAGGCCATCGAGGTCTATCGCTTTCCCCAAGAGCTCTCCCCCTTTGACACCAACCGCAACCTGCCGGGATCCCAGCAGAGCATCGAGATTTTCGCCACGGTCAACGGGCGGGCCAGCCAGCTGGCTGAGGCGGATCCCCGCAACGGGGTTCTGGCCCTTTCCAGCAGCCCCAGCCGCTCCCCCGAAGAGATCGTCGCCCTCCTGGGAGGCACAGCTCTGGCCCGCCTCAACCCCGAAGCGGGAGTGGCCGGCCTGGCCGGAACTGCCTTGCTCAACGATGTGCTGGACACGCTGCGGGACACCCTGGGCCTAGACGAGGTGCGCATTAGCCCCGTCCCCCAGGTCGATACCCGCGCTGCCAACCGCTCCTCGATAGGGCTAGCGCTGGAGGTGGCCCGCGATCTGGGGCCAGCCACTTCCATCTCGGTGCAGCGCAACCTAACGGATCCCTTTCAGCCCACCCGCTACAGCGCCCGCTACCGCCTCAACGAGCAAACCCTCACCCGCGCCAGCACCGACCTCGAGGGCAACAATGTCATTTCCATCGAGTTTGAGACCCGCTTCTAATGGGATCCGCTCCGGAGTTTGGCAGCAGGCTTTGGATGGCCAGGGATCCCTTGAAAAAAGATTTAGTGGAAAAAGCTGCCTTACAGGTAACGGCTAATGTCTTCTCCTCGCTCCGCCAAAAACGACAAGGCCCGGAAGCGCAGCCCTGCCACCTGGTCGTAGAGGGGGTTAAGTTTGCACATGGGCGGAATATGCATCACCTTATGGCCAAACAGCACCACATCTCGCTCGAAGGGACAGCGGGCCGGGATCCACTGGCAAAGGAAATGGGCCAAGCGGGGATCGCGGATGCTGAAGTTATCGATAGCCGATTGGATGGGTCGCAATGGAGCCTGCAACCAGTCGCGCAGGTGAGTTGTAGGTTTGAAGTGCACAGAAGTCATGGAACCAGGCAGCTCCTGAGGAGCTTTGCGAGCACGTTGCCAAGAAATCGTTGTGGAACCCATAAGCTTTCACCTCAACCTTTGAAGAAGCAGCAGCCTTTGGTCGGTTACGGCGCGCAAAATTACTAGCCATCGACAATTCTCTGTGTCGAGCTTGTATTCAGGGAAACATCAGCCATCTCTCTTCCCTCTGTTAGTCTGCCTTCTCCAACGGAAAGCTTGCTTCTGTAAACAAGAATCTCTGCTCAATGTTGTAGAGCTACATGTTTTGTCTCCAAAAGTTAACATGTAACGAAAACTACAAAAACTCCTCTGCTCTTGCCTGCTAGCCGATTCACCTGTCACGATCCCTGAGGTTCCTCAGCTTGAACTTTGGGGCCAGATGGGTATCCATCGCCCCTATTTCTAGGATGGAACAAGCCCTTTGGGCGGAGTAGAGGGATCCCCGTAATCACACTTGCCTTGGCAGGGTTGTTTTTCTTTTGATCGAGTTTGGCTTGGGAGCGTCTCGGTTGGGAGTTACGGAGGATAACAGCCAAGGGATGCCGGCTGCTGAGCGTTCTACAATGCCAGGAGAGATTCCCAGCGGGTGCACATCCGGCGGTGGGTTGGGATCCTTGATTTTGTCTCTGGCTTTCTTGAGAGGCTGCCCATGAAATTGGCCTATTGGATGTACGCTGGCCCTGCCCATATCGGCACGCTGCGGGTGGCCAGCTCCTTCAAAAACGTTCACAGCATCATGCACGCTCCTCTGGGAGACGACTATTTCAACGTGATGCGTTCCATGTTGGAGCGAGAGCGGGATTTTACTCCGGTAACCACCAGCGTCGTTGACCGGCAGGTGTTGGCGCGGGGATCCGACGAAAAGGTGATTCGCAACATCGTCCGCAAAGACGGCGAGGAGCAGCCGGATCTGATCGTCGTCACCCCCACCTGCACTTCCAGCATTTTGCAGGAAGATCTGCATCACTTTGTCCGGCAGGCCCAGTTGGCCAGTCGCTGCGATGTGGTGCTGGCAGATGTCAACCACTACCGGGTTAACGAATTGCAGGCAGCGGATCGCACCCTGCAGCAGATTGTGGAGTTCTATATCACCAAAGCTCGCAAAAGCGGGGAGTTAGACGGCCTGCCCCAAAAGACGGAGCGGCCTTCCTGTAACATCCTTGGCATTTCCACCCTAGGGTTTCACAATGCCCATGATCTGCGGGAGCTGAAGGTGCTGCTGCGGGATCTGGGGATCCAGCTCAACCTGGTGATCCCGCAAGGGGCCAGTGTCCACGATCTCAAACACCTGGGGCGGGCTTGGTTTAATGTGGTGCCCTACCGGGAGCTGGGGCCGATGACAGCTCGCTATCTGCAGCAGGAATTCGGCACGCCTTCCATCGAGATCACCCCGATGGGGGTGGTGGAAACGGCCCGCTTCATCCGCCAGATCCAGCAGATCCTAAACGAGCAAGGGATCCCTGTCGATTATGAAGCCTACATCCAGGAGCAAACGCTGCACATTTCCCAAGCGGCCTGGTTTTCCCGCTCCATCGACTGCCAAAACCTAACCGGCAAAAAAGCGGTGGTCTTCGGGGATTCCACCCACGCGGCGGCCATCACCAAAATCCTGGCCCGCGAGATGGGGATCCACGTGGTGTGGGCGGGCAGCTATTGCACCTACGATGGGGAGTGGTTCCAGGCAGAGGTGGGAGGGTATTGCGATCAGATCTTGATGACGGAGGATCACACCCGCGTGGCGGACGCCATTGCCCAGGCGGAACCTGCTGCGATTTTCGGCACCCAGATGGAGCGGCATGTGGGCAAACGGCTGCGGATCCCTTGTGGGGTCATCTCGGCCCCCATCCACGTGCAGGATTTCCCTATCGGCTACCGGCCCTTTTTGGGCTACGAGGGCGCCAACCAAATTGTGGACTTGATCTACAACTCCTTTACCCTGGGCATGGAAGATCACCTGTTGGAGATCTTCGGTGGCCACGACACCAAGGAGGTGATTCACAAGAGCCTGAGCGCCGATTCCGACCTCATCTGGACGCGGGAAGCCCAGGCGGAGCTGAACAAGGTGCCCGGCTTTGTGCGCGGCAAGGTTAAACGCAACACCGAAAAATTTGCCCGCGAACGAGGCTTGACCGAGATCGGTGTGGAGGTCATGTACGCCGCCAAAGAAGCTTTTGGAGCTTGAAGGGATCCCGTTGACAACCTTTACCCTGGGTGCGATCCCTATCTAAGCTGGCGTATGCGTCTCCTGGTTACCGGCGGGGCGGGCTACATCGGCAGCCACACTTGCAAAGCTCTGGCGGCCTCTGGCCATCTCCCCATTGCTTACGACAACTTGGTTTACGGGCACCCCTGGGCAGTTCGCTGGGGGCCGTTGGAGATTGGGGATCTCGCCGACCGGAAGCGGCTTGATCAAGTCATCCAACACTATCGCCCGGAAGGGGTGATCCACTTTGCTGCCTATGCCTATGTGGGCGAGTCGGTCAAGGATCCCGGCAAATACTACCGCAACAATGTGGCCGGATCCCTGAGTTTGTTGGAGGCCATGCGGGATCACGGGATCCCTTACATAGTGTTCTCCAGCACCTGTGCCACTTATGGGGTGCCAGAGCGGATCCCTATTCCCGAAAGTCATCCGCAACGTCCCATCAACCCCTACGGCCAGAGCAAGCTGATGGTGGAGCAGATCTTGCGAGATTTCCAGGTTGCCCACGGGATCCGATCCATTAGCCTGCGCTACTTCAATGCCGCCGGAGCCGATCCCGATGGTGAAATTGGGGAGGCCCACGACCCGGAAACCCACTTGATCCCCTTGGTGTTGGAGGTCGCCGGAGGCCAACGTCCCCACATCACGGTCTTTGGAGAGGACTACGATACCCCCGATGGCACCTGTATCCGAGACTACATCCATGTCACCGACCTGGCTCAAGCCCACGTGTTGGCGGTAGAAGCGCTGGCCTCTGGCCGACCCGTACCAGCAGCCTACAACCTGGGCAATGGCCAAGGCTTTTCCGTCAAAGAGGTCATTGCCACCGCAGCAGCCGTGACCGGAAAGCGGATCCCGGTGCAAATGGGAGCGCGCCGCCCTGGGGATCCCCCGCGCTTGGTGGGCGATGCCGGTGCCATCTTTCGGGATCTCAACTGGAAACCTCTCTACACCGACTTGGCCGAGATCATTCAAACTGCCTGGCGCTGGCACCAGAAGCGACCCTACTTTGGGAAAGCCAAGCCCTCGGTGAGCTAGGAACGCCTAGCCCGGCGGGCGATAGGATAGGGAGAAACCGCCCGGCTAACAACTTCCCCGCCCCGCATGGACGACAAGATCACACCCGATACCCTCGCGGTTGTCATGACCACGGTGGGATCCGAAACCGAGGCCCATCGCTTGGCTCATACCTTGGTGGCCGAACGTTATGTGGCCTGTGCCCAGGTCTTGCCCGGGATCACGTCCTACTATCGCTGGCAGGGATCCCTGCAGACCGATGCCGAGTTCCTCATCCTGCTCAAATTGCCCGCAACTGCCTACCCCCGCCTGGAACAACGGCTGCGAGAGCTGCACCCCTACGCTGAGCCCGAGATCCTGGCTCTGGCAGCCACTCAAGTGAGCACAACCTATTTGGCTTGGGCCCGAGACCAGGTAGGGTGAGGAATAGCACGAGGTTGGCCATGATCGCCCTCTACCCCGGCAGCTTTGACCCCATTACCCTTGGACATCTCGATGTTATCGAGCGGGCCAGCCGTCTTTTTTCCAAGGTAATCGTCGCCGTCTTGAAAAACCCCAACAAAACCCCTCTGTTCAGCCCCGAGCAGCGGCAAGCCCAGATTAGCCTGTCCACGGCCCATCTCAAAAATGTTGAGGTTGATACGTTTTCAGGTCTGACGGTGGCCTATGCCCGCCAACGGGGGGCAAAGGTGATCGTGCGCGGCTTGCGAGTTTTGTCGGACTTCGATGTGGAGCTGCAAATGGCCCACACCAACAAGCTGCTGGCTCCCGAACTGGAAACCTTGTTCCTTGCCACCGCCAGCGAGCACAGTTTTGTCAGCAGCAGCCTGGTGAAGGAGGTCGCCAAGCTGGGCGGCCCCATCGATCATCTGGTGCCCGCTCCGGTGATTCGAGATTTGCGGGAGCGCTTTCCCTTGGCCTGAGGGCTCAGGGATCCCCTCTCCTTCCCCAATCAAAATTCAAAGGGCTGCATCCCTGCCGTCACCGGATCAAACCCCACCGGGAAGCAGGTGCTGTGATTGTAGAGGGATCCCCTCAAATTGGCCCCTTCCAAGCAGGCTCCCTCAAGGTCGGCATAGCGCAGGTCGGCACAGCGCAGATCAGCCTTCGCCAGATTGCTGCCCCGCAGGTTGGCGTAGCGCAGGTTAGCCCCATGCAAATCGGATCCCTCGAGATTGGCCCCTCGCAGATCGGCCCCCCTCAAGAAGGCATACTCCAAGCAGGACTGGGGAAAATGGCGCTCTCCCCGCTGGTAGCGGCTGAGCAACTCTGAGGCCCCTTGTAGAGCACACTGGGCAATGGTTTGAGTCATGGTACTGCTCCCAAATCAGACTGGATGCCTTATCTCTATCCTCATCCCTATCATCGGGTTGGCCGGGTTTTGATCATCCCTGCTTAACAAATGATTTCAGTTTTTGAGTGGATTGTTGCCCCCAAGTTTTTTTGGAAAGATCTATCCTCAGAGATATAGAAGTCTTTCCTAATCGGCAGCTTGTGCGGCAATGTTTCTTAATTCTTTTTGTGAAGGATGCTTAACGGCTGGGCTTGATCGCCAACCCCAAACCCCACCGGGAACGCAAGCTGACCTGATCTTGCTGGGCTGTATGGATCCCTCAATTTCTTCTTTTTCAGCACTCCCCCAACCAGAAGGTGTTTCTCCAGAGCTGATTGAACCAAGATAATTGGGATAATGATCGACTGGATCACATCCGTAGTTTGCGATTGAGTAGGGATTCTCTGCAAGCGATATAGACCCTTATCTCTGTTCAGGATGTTCACCTTTCTTTAACTAGAGCTCTATGCCCAAACGTAAGCGAATCGGGATCCTCACCAGCGGCGGCGATTGTGGCGGCCTCAACGCTGTGATTCGAGCAGTGGTGCGGCGGGCCCGCGACTACGATATGGAAGTTTATGGCATCAAAGATGCGACGGCAGGACTCATGGCTCGACCGGTGGAGGCGGAGCTGCTGGATGTGAAGCGGGTTTCCGGCATTTTGCGCTACGGCGGCACCATCTTGGGCACCGTGAACAAAGGCAACCCCTTCGCCTACCCTATGCCCGATGGCAGCTTGGTGGATCGCTCGGCAGAGGTAATCACCGGCTACCACCGGCTTGGGTTGGATGCCCTCATTGGGGTGGGTGGGGATGGCAGCTTGGCCATTCTCCGGCAACTGGCCCTGCAGGGGGATTGGAACTTTGTCGGGATCCCCAAGACCATCGACAACGATGTCGGTGCCACCGAGTATTCGGTGGGGTTCAACACAGCTCTGAGCGTGGCTGTGGAAGCCCTAGATCAGCTCACCTACACGGCCATCAGCCACAGCCGAGTCATGGTCATGGAGGTGATGGGGCGGGATGCTGGCCACATTGCCATCAGCGCTGGCATTGCCGGGGGGGCGCATGTGATTTTGATCCCGGAAATTCCCTACAAGCTGGAGAATGTCTGCAAAAGAATCCGCGACCGCAAAGAGCGAGGCAATAACTTCAGCATTGTGGTGGTGGCAGAGGCGGTTCGCACCGAGTCGGGGGAGCCGGTGACCCACACCAACAGCCTGGGGCAGTCTCTCTACGGCGGCATTGGCCATTACATCGGCAATGAGATCGCCCTGCGCACCGGCATCGAGACGCGGGTTATGGTTTTGGGCCACCTGCAGCGGGGAGGTACGCCCTCTCCTCTGGATCGCCTGCTGGGAGCAGCCTTTGGGGTGGCTGCTGTGGACTTGATCGCCCAAGGCAAATACGACCGCATGGTGGCCTGGCAAAATCGGCGGGTGGTGGATGTGCCCCTGGCAGAGGCCATCTCCCAGTATCGGCGGGTGGAGGTGGATGGGGCTTTGATCGCCACAGCCATTGGCTTGAATACCTATGTGGGCGAGGTGGATCCGCAGCTTTTGCGCAGCATTTCCCCCTGATCTTCCGGCAAAAACGACACGTGGGCAGAGACAATCTTCCAGCCGATATCGGGGAACCTGTACCCCATCTGGCTTTGGCGGCCCAAGCGAGGGATCCCGTTCACCGGACGGCGAAACTCTAAGGTGACCGAGCCGCAATCTTCCCCAAAGGTGACCACCTGCAAACGCAGCATCTCGCGGGCCAAATTCGTGGGAGGGCGCTGTTGGCGAAAAGCCTTGATCTCCTCTCCCCCGTAGAGATTTTCCCCCACCCCAAAGCGCACCACCTGGGGGCCATCCCAAAACAGGCGG
>NZ_JANSIC010000023.1:13524-16133 GCF_047461955.1 Synechococcus sp. R55.7 | reverse complement strand
TACCCCGTTGAGCAGCCAGAAATTGTTAAGCTTAACGCACGGATGGCAGTATCCGGCCATGCCCCGAGTGACAACTGCTGACGAGCTGCTGACAGAATATGCCTCTGGCGAGCGCAACTTTCAAGAATCCAACCTGGTGGGGGTGGACTTGGTGCGCTCCAACTTGCAAGGGGTGAATCTGAGAGGGGCCAACCTCTCCTTTGGCAAGCTGAGTGGCATTAACCTGCAGGAAGCCGATTTGCGCGGCGCCGATCTCAGCTCGGCCAACTTGATGGGGGCCAACCTCCGCGGGGCCAATCTTTGGGAAGCCAACTTGATCGGCGCGGATCTCAGCTTTGCCGACTTGCGGGAAGCCAACTTGCACGGTGCCTACCTTTGGGAAGCCAAGCTAACCCGTGCACAACTGCAGGGATCCGATCTAAGCGGGGCAAAAATCGGCGGAGCAGTGCTGACCGGCGCTGACCTCAGCGGAGCCACCCTACCCGACGGGAGTGTGCGGGCTTGAGCCACCCCCCCAGCAGACAAGGCAGAATGGAACTGTTGCGACGGGATCCCTGATGTTGCTGCTGTTCAACTTGGTCTTGACACTGCTGCTGGCTTTGGGAGTGGCAGTCCTGGCCGGGCAAAACCCCACCACCCTGACCGTACATTTCTTAATGTGGCGCTCGGTGGAGCTGCCTTTGGGATTTCTCATCGCCGCGGCTGTCGGCTTGGGCCTGTTGACGGTGGGGCTGGGCTCTCTCCTCTGGCCTGGGCGCAGCTTTTCTGCCACCGCCCGCCAATTACAAGAGCGGGTGCGCCAACTGGAAATGCAGGATCAACCGCCCCAATAACGGCCAATTCCCAAAGGGATCCCTCTGCTTTCTGGCTTTGGCTCAACAGCTTCGATCCCCTGCAATTCTACCTGCAATTCTATAGTTGACTTGACAATCTTGTCGCTGGCCCTAGGGAAAGCATGCTGGAATGGCCCACCGATGCGAGACTGGGCGTAAGCTGAGAAAGGATCCCTTCGCCGTCTGCTTGATCAGTGCGTATCTCCAACCGTAACCATGCCTCATTCCCAACCCACTTCCCCGGATCCCTCTCCCCAAGACCCACGGGCCCTGCGCAAAGCCCTGCGCGGATCCAGCACCTACTTTGCCAAGGGATTTGAAGAACACAAGGATCAGGCTCAACTGGAGCTGCAAACCACCTACAAAAGCCCCCTTGTGGAGCAAATCCGTGCCCAGTCCTACCGCTATCAGCGGGGCGACATTACCATTCACCTGGCCAGGGCCTTTGGCTTTTGCTGGGGCGTGGAACGGGCGGTGGAATATGCCTATGAAGCGCGGCGACGCTTTCCGGATCGGCAACTGTGGATCACCAACGAGATCATCCACAACCCTTTGGTAAACCAGCACCTGAAGGAGATGGGGATCCGCTTTGTGGAGAAAGGCCCGGACGGCAAGAAGGACTTTTCTCAGATCCGGCCCCAAGATGTGGTGATCTGGCCTGCTTTTGGGGCGAGTGCCTCGGAAATGGCGTTTTTCCGGTCGCAGGGCAATGAGATCGTCGATACCACCTGCCCCTGGGTTTCCCGCGTGTGGAACCAAGTGGACAAGCACCGCGCGGCTCAATTCACCTCTGTGATCCACGGCAAGTACAACCACGAGGAAACCGTAGCCACCAGCTCCTTTGCCGAAAAATATCTGGTGGTGCTGAACCTGGAAGAAGCAGAATGGGTCGCTCGCTACATTTTGCAAGGCGGAGATGCGGCAGAATTTCGGCGGCGCTTTGGCAAGGCCACTTCCCCCGGTTTTGATCCGGATCGCGATCTAGAGCGGATCGGCATCGCCAACCAAACCACCATGCTAGAGGGGGAGACCCGCGCCATTGCTAAGCTCTTTGAGACCACCATGCTGCGCAAATATGGCCCCCAGGAGTTGGACAATCACTTCATGAGCTTCAACACCATCTGCAATGCCACCCAAGAGCGGCAGGATGCCATGTTCGAGCTGCTCGAGCAGCCTTTGGATGTCGTGGTGGTGATCGGGGGGTTTAATTCCTCGAATACCACCCACCTGCAGGAAATTGCCCTGGCCAAGGGCTTGCCTTCCTTCCACATCGATGGCCCCGACTGCATCCAACCCAACAACCGCATCCGCCACAAGCCCCTTCACCAAGACCCGACGGTTACCGAAGGGTGGCTACCCGATGGGCCGGTGCAAATCGGCATTACCTCCGGTGCCTCTACCCCAGACCGCGTTGTTGAAGAGGTGATTCAACGCATCTTCGCTCTACGTGAAGAACCTCGGCGGATCCCTGCCTAGGGATCCCTTCCCTCTCCCTCTTGAGCGTGCTCAACACCCTTTTTCAGGTTTATCCTCCCTTGCTGGGCTGGACGCTGCTGGGGTTTGCTCTCCAGAAGGGGCTGCCCGGCGGCTGGAATCGTTGGCTGGATCCCCACGCCTTGGGGCGATTCATGTTTTGGGTGGGAGTGCCCCTCAGCATTGTCGGGTTTATGCAGGGAGTGGATCTGTCGGGTCAAATCTGGGTTGCTCCCCTGATCTGCTGGCTGTCGGTGGGGCTGGGGTTTGCCTTGACCAGCGCTTGGCTGTGGTGGCAGCGCC
>NZ_JANSIC010000023.1:0-13424 GCF_047461955.1 Synechococcus sp. R55.7 | reverse complement strand
CTGTCGGTGGGGCTGGGGTTTGCCTTGACCAGCGCTTGGCTGTGGTGGCAGCGCCACAACTGTTGGAGCAGCGCACAGCAGGGCAGCTTTCACCTAACCGCCACCCTGGGGAACACCGGGTATTTGGGCTATCCCATCTGTCTGGCTGTGGCCGGAAGGGCTTACTTTGGCTGGGCCCTGTTCTATGATCTGCTGGGCACTCTGTTCATGGCCTACGGGTTTGGCGTGTGGGTGGCCAGCCGCCACGGCAGTTCCCATGCCCAACCTTGGCAGGTGGGCCTCCACATTCTGCGCACCCCTGCCCTCTGGTCGTTTGCGATGGGCCTACTGCTGACCCGCGAACCCCTGCCGGGTTGGCTCTCTCAAGGGTTGGCGGCTTTTGCCTGGAGCATGATCCCGCTCAGTTTGATGATCCTGGGGATGCGATTGGCCCAGGTGAAGCGCTGGGGATCCTTTCTTGCCGCCGGAGTGGCCCTCTTGATCAAAATTGTGATTGTGCCGCTCTTGGTGGGAATCGGCCTTGCCTTCACCCCCTACCCGCCTCTGGCCAAGCTGGTGCTGGTCCTGCAGAGCGGTATGCCCCCCGCCATCGCCACCCTGGTGCTCACGGAAGAATACGACTTGGATCGGGAAATTACCGTAACTGCCTTGGCCGTGGGGTACTTGGCCGCCTTGCTGACCTTGCCCCTCTGGCTGGGGCTGTGGGGATCCTAATAGGCCAGGTGAGACAACGTCTGCTCTAGGTAGCGATGCACCAGTTGATCCAGCTCAGTTTCCTGGCCAGGCGGCTCCTGTCCCTGTAGCCATCCTCGAAAACCCGAGCTTTCCACAATGGCCTGCCGCAACGGCTTCCAAACCGCTTGCGTGCGCAGTGCTGTGAGGGCCTCTGGCTCGCTGGAGTGCTCCGCACCGCTGTTGCGAGCGTGAACGGAGCTGAGAGCAGGATTGGTCATGAGAGGAAGGTGAGTAGGAGTGATTCACCCTCAGAATAGCTTGGATCCCAGTTGACTTTGGCTCTCTAGGATACAAATCTCCCCTCTATGCTGAGCAAGCCTTCTCTCAGTCGCTCAAGCCAAAAAATCCTCAATATAGTCATTTCAAACTAGATTGAGACACTCCCCAGGCGTTCCGCGCTGCTTCCGCGGCCACCCCCAGACCTTCTCCCAGAGGGAGAGAGGAGCTGGACAGAAATGTTTCATTCCTGTTTAAAATGACCATACATCCCATCAACTCGAGCAAGAGGCCCAGGGATCCCTAAACGAACAATTGGCTGCGCTGCTCGACCCGTAAAGTTGGCCCCAAGGCATTGAGAAGAGAGACGCCGTAGCTGCGGACGATAATGCGGCTATCCAAAATAGCCACCCATCGAGTGGGGGAGCTGGGGTCTTCTCCCGAATCAGAGCCTTGCCGCAGAGGCGCGACGGCCCGTTGCAACTGGGCAGCAGCCACCGGCAAAAGGTACTGACGAAACCAGTCCTGCTGGGTGCGTTGCAGATATTGCACCCGTCCGGCCACCCTTGGGTCTTCCACAGAAGGGAAGGGCAAAGTGGTGATCACCATCAGTTCCGGGCGAGGCAAGCCGGCCTTGTGGTGTAGCCAGTAGGGCCAGTCGCAGACCAAAATGCCCTTTTCGCCGGGGAACGGGCTGTTTACCCGCACCCGTGAGCCGAATTCGGCAGCCAAAGCCGCCCCCACCTGTGCCTGCAGAGGTTGATCCGACACCAACACCACCACGAAGCCCTGCGCCTGAGGGATCAGCTTTTTCAGCTCTTGCAGCAGGTGATCCCGAAATAGAGGGCTGTTGGGCAAGGGCAGGCGCGGCAAGTAGAGGGACAGCTCCGCCCCGCCGGAACGGGGCCAACCCTCGCCTGAGGCAAACCGCAGCGGCGTCAGATCCGGCAAGCCCAACCGTCGCCGGTAGGTTTCCGCCTGGCGATCCAGATCCAGCGCTTCCCCGATAATCACCACCGGCTGTGTGGCCCAAATGGGGGCCAACCAATCCTGCAGAGCCGTCGGGCTGTGGTGAAGGGTGAGGCGACCGGTTTCTCGGTCGGTTTCGGCCCACCAAATCCATTTGGAGACGGGATCCCCCTCAGAGCTGAGCCGCCGGCGGATTTGATCCCAGGGATCCGGCAGCCAGCCGGGGTAGCCTGTCACCAAAGACAGCACAGCATCCAGGTGAACCTGTTCATCCGCATGAAGCAGACAGCGGGAAAGAGGCCGCCGCAAAAGCTGAAGGGACAAATTGACCTGAACCTGGGAGAGCTGCTCCGCCTCGGCAGGGAAGATTTGCCGGAGCTGTTGCCAATGGCTGGCTTCCAGGGTCACCGTTAGCGCCTGGTAGGCCCAATCTTCCAGGTCTTCGGCTCCATCCAGGATCAAAGGGATCCCTGTCGGCACTTGCGAGGATCCCTTTCTCAAGCGAGCTTGCAGCCAATCCAGGGGATCCACCAACAGCAACCCCTGGAAATCGGGATCCGGCCAACGGTCTTTTTGCAGGACGGGCTTATGCAACTGCAGGGTGTGCTGTAGCCAGGGGATCTCTTCCCCCAAAATTTGCGCCTGCACAGGAGCTGTGGCACAGAGCAAGGTGGGGTTGGGCCACATCAGGGCCGGCAGCAGATAACTGAGGCGGTGCTGACCCCCAGCAGGCACCTGGATCAAGGTGCTGCGACCCAACCGCAACCCTCGCGCCACCATGCGAGCCATCGTCAACTGGTGGGGCCACAGGGCTTCGGGAGACTGCCGCAAAAGCTGCCGCAACTGTTGGTGGACTTCAACCTCAATCACAGTTCAGTACGCCGGGGGTCTGCCACAGACGGTAGGGTGAACTAGCCTATTCTAGGGTAGAGAAGAAAACCAAAGCCCATCTCTGGGGTGAGCGATGTCTCTTCTAGCTGCTGTTTCCACAGAGGGCCAACCCGTTGCACAGACGGGATCCCTGCTTCTGGACCGCTCCGGGTGGGGCCGTTTGCGCATGAAGGGATCCCCAGGCTTGGACTATCTGCACAACCGAAGCACCCAAAATCTGAAGGCCCTCAAGCCAGGGCAGGGGGCCGACACGGTTTTCGTGACCCCCACCGCCGGCATCCTGGATCTGGCCACGGTGTACGTGGGAGAAGAAGACTGCTGGATCTGGACTTCGCCCCAGCGGCGCAGCCTGCTGATGCAGAGTTTGGGGCGCATGCTGCCTTTGGTGCGGGGAGCAGAGTTGAAAGATGAGACGGACCAGACCTTTGGTTTTGGGTTGCTCGGCCCCCAGAGTCAGGCTCTCCTGGAGCAAGTGGTGAGCTCAGAAGAGATTCCGACCAGGCTCAATGAGCACTGCGCCGTGGAGATCCAGGGGATCCCTGTCCATCTGGCTTGTGGCACGGGTCTTGCCCAGCCGGGGTTTACCCTCTGGGGCACCATTGACCAGAAAGTCGCTCTTGAAGAATGCTTGCTCCAAGCCGGAGCCAAGCTGGCCCCACCTGAGCTGTGGGAAGTCCTCCGCCTAGAAGCGGGTCGCCCCGCCGCCGACCGAGAGCTGACCTCAGACTACAACCCCCTAGAAGCCGGCCTGTGGCGAGCTGTTTCCCTTGACAAAGGTTGCTACGTTGGCCAGGAAGTCTTGGCCAAGCAGGTAACCTACCGGCGCATTCGGCAAACTTTGTGGGGGATCCGCCTCCAAGGAGAAGCTCATCCTGGCACAGAGATTTTGCGGCAGGGGGAAAAGATTGGGCTGCTGACCAGTGCAGGCCTAACTTCGCAAGAGTACCTGGGATTGGGATACGTGCGCACCAAATTCAATCCTGCCGAGGGGCTGGAAGTTGAAGTCGGCTCAGCGCCGGGAGTCCTGACCCGAATGCCGTTTTTGAGCTTTCCGCCTATTGTCTGAGGTTGTTTTTGCAGACCTCTCTCCTCTCTTTTCTAGAGGGAGAAGCGTAGGCGAAACACCGCAACTCACCAGTCAAAGTGGCGGCGAAAGCGGGGATCCCGTCGATCCTTTTTGCGTCGGTTGCAGGTTTTGCACAACGTTTGCAGATTGCTGATGTCGTTGCTGCCCCCTTGGGCAATGGGGATGATGTGATCGATCTGAAGCTGAACCTCTGGGGGCGACTTTCCGCAACCGCGACAACGGAAGCCGTCTCTTTGGAAAACATACTCCCGCACGGCTGCTGGAATTAGAATCCTTTCGCCGGATTTTCTTTCTTTCATCGTTATTCATCCATACTGCGAAGATCGTCCAGTGGAGACTTTTCATCTAGAGGTTCTAATATCTCTTGGTCGGGTTCTTTTATCAGAAATTCAGGATTGTCAGGATAAAAGTCAATCGTAACTTCTACTCTTACTTTTACTCTACCGGTCTGCCAACCGTTAGTTTTAGGAGAAAGAATCGAGCATGGAACTCCTTTATCGAAAAAATGAACCTGATCTTCATAGGGAATACCTGTTTGTATCTGTATCTCAAACGAACTCAAGTAACTGTCTAGTCCTCTTCCCATTTGGTCAAACCTCAGGAAATAAGAATTGATAGAATCGCAAAGCTTGGAAATCATGTAGACTTCCTGCTTATTGTTCTCGTTGATAAAAGTGATAACTCCGTCTCGCAGTTGGCTAAGATTAATGGATGTTTTTGTCATCTTATCGACCTCAAGACATAGAGACAACTTGAACAGCCCGTAAATCATCCAGTATAGAATCCTCTAGTTTTCTGGGAGCGCTATCTCCAGAATCTCTATATGGGTCATCAGGAACAAACTCGAGATAAACTTTGACTGATATCTTGCCAGAGATCCACGACTTTCTGGGCTGTAAGACTCTAGATTCTATTCCATCCACGAGCATTCTAATGTCCGCATAAACCTTTCTTGATTTAAGGTAACCGTTTGTCCGTAAAGTATCTGAAAGAAGGTAATTAATAATTGCACTATGCAAGCTACTTGGAAGGTAGACTTGATCACCAATTTCAACGACAGTTTCCCTATCATCTGACCTAAAAACTATCGGATCGACCACGGCATTGTCTCCTATTGCTAACAGACTTTACTGACTGACATCTCCCCGAATGTCATCCAAAGGCGATCTACTGCTCCCTGATCCCGTTTCTTCTGGCTCAAACTCAACCACTAGTCTCATCCTAACTCTACCAGCAATCCACGGTGAGCCAGGACGTAAGAGTTTAGCAGGAATTCCTTTCACGTTAGTTATTCCGTTCAAGTTGCTTCATAGAATCGAGACTCCCTTTTCGCTAAGTTTGCTGGATAAGTAGGATCTGATACTCTCATAAACAATCTCTGAGTACACCTGAGCAAACTCTTGCGAGTAGATTAGGCGTCCTCCTATATCAATGACAGTATTTTGGAAAATATCTAGCTCAACAAAGCACTCCTGAGATTGATCATTACTTGACACTTGCCCAACCCCCTCTATGTCTCTCTGGCTTAGGCTAGCTCTCACTTTCGCGAAGGTCATCCAGAGGGGATCCACTGCTGCTCTCTGAGCCTGTATCCTCTGGCTCAAACTCTACAATGATCCGCAATCTGACTCTGCCTTTTTCCCAATCCTTCTTGCCCGGCACCAAGAGCTGACAAGCAAGTCCCTGCCCAAACCACTTCGCTTCTTGCAACAATTTTTCTTCTGGCTTGGGAGCAAGAAGGCTACTGGCAATGTTGAGCAAGTCTTCCGGCGGCAGGATCCCTGAGGATCTCAAGGCCGCAATGAACAAGCGATGCAGCTCTTCTTTCTTGGTCAAGTCCTCTTGGGCTGCTTTGACCAAGTTGGCAACCTTGAAAGTTTTCTCCCTTACAGAGAGGATCCCTTCTGGGTGCTGCTGTAGAGGTATTGATTTGGATCCCATGACTTTATCTGGATCAAGTGAAAGGCCAAAAACAAAGACAAGCCGCTCTATCTCAGATCATCGAGGATGCTATCCAACTCTGGAAAACTCTCGTCTATGGGTGTAGAACGACCAAGAGCGACTGCTTCGCTTGCATTGCTGTCACCTACTTGCTGTTCAGGAAGACTTGCCAAAATCTGAACTGACTCACCAACAGAGGAAGGCTCAGGACGAGTAATCAAGGGCAGCATCTCGCGATTGAGGCCCAAAGCCTGCAGGCAGAGGTTGATCCCAGAAACAGCTTGGTTGTACTTGTCTATGCTTGCCTCCAGTTCTTTCAGCCGCTGTTGGTTAAGCGCAATTTTCTCTTCAGCCTCTTTTCTGAGAGTTGCTTCCATGAACTGCTTTGCTTCTGGGTACTTTTGCAAAATCTCATCGGCTACTTGCTTGGCAACCGGCAATAGCTGAGTTTTTAGAGTATTGTTGGTCTCTTGTCGGAAGCTAGAACGCACTGTCTGGTTAATTTTCGGCTCGAAGTCAAGCTTAAGTAATTGTCGGATTCCAGGCTCTGCGTCGCGAATAGCAGAGATGTCATAAGATTGGCTGGTTTGCTTTAGGACTTCTCGAAACTGGTAGATCGAGAATGTTCCTTCGTCGTAGAAGCGGGGGCTTTCTCTGAGGTAGCGGTCGCACTCTTTTCGGGCACCATTGACAAGAGAGCTCAAAGTTACATCTCTAACCGAAAGAAGCTTTTTCTCCAAGTCCCCATCGGATCCCAGTAGGCGAAACAACTGCCTGTAGTAGCTCGAGCTGCGAACTTCATCAACAAGGCGACGAAAGAAGTTCTCTACAAGCGTGCTGGCTGATTCTACCAGGATGTCCTCTAGATGGTTGGACAAATAATAAAAGGCTTCGACCAATACAGCTAAGAATGGAGCTGTGGAGTTGCGGGGACGAATGCGAACGGCTTGACTGTAAACATTGTCCAACGAAAAAGTATCCAAAAGCTCATCTAGCCTCCGTACCATCCTAGCCTGCAATTTACGGAAATCGTTCTCAAATTCTTTGTTTTCTCCGTTAATAACTTTATTGACTACTGTCTGGATATGCTCGTCAAACTCTCGGCCAATACTGGCTAGCTGCTGATTGATCAGCGTCAGCTCATAGGAAATCATGCTGTCAATCTCTTTGGGCTGGCTATCAATGTCTCGGTAGAGATCTAGATAGGACTTCCTCATCTCGATGCAGAGAGGTTGCAAATCATCGGCCAGCGCGGAAAATAGCTGTGGCCGCTTTTCTTCCGTTAAATAACGAGTGATCCCAGCCCGAAAGTCTTCAATACCGCTATCTTTAATCATATACTCAATCAAAGGTTTTCCCCACTCCCTCAGAATCCGAACGTAGTTATTTATGGGTGTGTCGTACCCATGTACAGAAGGGCGGAACGGGGATCCAACCAACCTACCTGACGTGCAGTACTTGTTAAACTCGCTGACAAACTGGGGCGTTTCTTCCTCACCACCCAATTCTTTGATGCTTTCTGAAAAGATTGTATCCAGTCCAAATCGATCCTCGGGGGTAGTTGCCTTGATCTGGGAACCATAGAAGCCGAGAAGGCCGCTTGTCTTAAATACGCGGAGTTGACGAAACTGCTGGTCGATAATGTTTTCTAGTCTCTGCTTTAGTTGTGCGTTGTACCAAGTCTCATCAATCCGGTTAAACACATAGAAGACCCGATCCCTGATGCTATCATTACTTTGAATATGCTCAATAAGCTCTGTCTCTTCCTTGGTCAGCTCACCCGTTGCAGCACACTTGAGAACGCAAACAACTGCGGACGTATCCGGATCGGCAATTTTTCGATAAGTACGCTCTGCATCCGCTTTGACTGGAGCATCGATCCCAGGAGTATCGACAATAACGTTTCCATCTTCCAGCAAGGGGTGGTGGCAATAGTATTCCACCTTTCGCAAAACTGCGCTATTGGCGCCGCGCCGGGCAAAACCCGCAGCTTCTCTTAGGTTGCCGAAGTTGAGCTGCTCCATCGAGAAGACTTTGTTCTCGGTAGGGTGAATTTTGTCCCGGTTCTGCTGGAAACCTGTAATCAACAAGCGAAGTGCATCCGCCTGCTTCGCCCGCTCTGACTTGCTTTTGCCTCCCTCCTGCTGAATAATAGCCTCAGCACGCTCCTTCAGGGGATTCAGTGCAGTGTCTTCCAGCCTGCTGAGTGACGGAGCCAAGTTTAGGAAAGCGCAGAAGGCGGTCATCTGTTCTTGCACTTCCTGCTCACTGAGAAAAGTGAGCACCACTCTCTCAGCATTTGGCTCTGCGTAGGCAATGTAGCACTCTGTCCCTGTGGCGTGCCCTTCGGCGCTGTAGAGAAGCTCTCTTTCTAAGAGGGCATTGATTAGCATAGACTTGCCAGCACTGAAAGCACCGGCAAAGACAATCTCGAAGGTTGGAGAAATAGCTTTGCTGAGGGAAGCTTGAATCCGAGTGGTATCTTGCTTGCCTGAAAAAGTGGAATCCTGATGCCAGAGTTGCAGGATAGCTTCAACCTGCTCTTTCAAGTTCTCACACTGAGGCAGGAGCTTTACAGACATAAGAGAGCAATCTCCACAGAGGCTGCTGGGATTATAACTTGCCTATGCTTGAGGTGAGGATTCCTACAACAATTTTCTTCAGTCCCGGAGCTGTGTGGCTATATGTGCATACACGTGAAGAGAGAAGAGCAGAACTCCCCAGACCGACATAGCAAAAAGGCTTAGGTCGTTGACCCAAGCCCGCCTCAGCATACTCATACCAGATGCCAGGAACCAGACTTGAACTGGTGACACGAGGATTTTCAGTCCTCTGCTCTACCAACTGAGCTATCCCGGCTCTGGACCTACTATCTTACGATGTCGAGGGGGGTTTTGACAACTGGTGGCGCCCCCAATTTAGCCAATCAATTTCTCCAAAGCCTCCATCTGGGGGATGCAGAGAACATCTCGGTTGCGATCCCGGCGGATCAGCTCCTCTTGCTCCAGCTTGGACAGGACGCGAGTGACCGTTTCCCGGGCTAGGCCACTTAGGCTGCTCAGCTCCCGATGGGGCAAGTTGGGGATCTCTACGCCACTTCGGCTAACCCGGCCACGGGATTCGGCCAAAAACAGCAGGATATCGGCAACACGGGCCGTACTACTGGCCTCGCGCAACTGCAGACGACGGTTGATCTGCCGTAAGCGGCGCGACATGAGCTGAGCAAGGCGGATGCCGGCCTGAGGATCAGAAGCCAAAAAAGCCAGGAAGTGTTGGGCCGACAGACAACTGACTTTGGTGGCTGTTAGGGCTACAACGTCGGTAGAGCGAGGTGCTTCATCCAAAGCAGCCATTTCCCCGAAGATTTCCCCTGGACCAAGAATGGTGAGGGTGATCTCCCGGCCTTCGAGATCATGGGTGCGAATCTTGACCCACCCTTCCAGGATGAAATAAACGGCGTTACCCCAGTCATTTTGTAACAAGATGGCCTGATTGACTGGGTGGGAGCGCAACGACATTTGCCCGGCCAGAGGCTCTAGCCTCTCAGGAGGAAAGCCCTCAAACAGGAGCATCAGGCGTAGGTCATCTGGAGTTACATCGCTCACCGTGGGATCCTCCTGCACGTGGTCAGTTCTGGTCGAGTGGGATGGGAAAAGGGTGGGCCTGCACAGACACGTCAACATGCCCCTCAGCCTACCGTCTCTCTCAGGTCTATGGCCCGCCGAGGCGAACTGCGTACCAATAGGACAGAGCTTTAGACCCAATTTTGACCTCTACTTTGGAAAGGGATCCCTGCCCAAAAAAGCTGCTGCCATTCTCTAACCCAGAAACGGCAAAATCCATCTTGCTGATGTTAATTCTCTCGGCTTTGTGCAGTTTGAGTCGAGATCTAGACCTGCTGAAGTTGAGATGGCCAATCTTGGCTGGTATCCAAAACCTTTAAAAAAGGCCGTTCCGAATCGGAAAAATCCTGCCAGTGGGCCTGCTGTTGGGAGAGCATCTCGGCGGTGGCATCAGCAATGTCGGCAGAGTGCTGCTGATCTCCATCGATGCAGCCGGCTGGGGCCAAGAGGGGCTGAGGAGCTGGGCTGCGGCGTTGCAGGCGCTCCCGCAAAACAGGTTCAGGGGCGTAGCAGTGGAGGATGCGCAGTGGGATCCCTTGGCGTTGGGCCTGATCAATGGCCATCCCCCGCAGGGCTTGCCGGTCAAACTTGGCGTCCAGAATCACGGTGTAGCCTTCCTGGGCCAGCTCTACTCCCAACTGCACCAAGCGGCGGTAGGTTTTATCGGTCATCTCCGGGGTATAAACCTCCGGCCCCCCCCGTTGCCGCAGAGGGATCCCGGCCAAATGCTTGCGCACCGCATCGGAGCGAATGTGAATGGCTCCCCGCTGACGGGCCAAGTGGCGGGCTACCGTGCTTTTGCCGGATCCCGACAATCCCGACATCAGGAACAACTGCCCCCGCTTGGGGAGGGTGTATTCCCAGGCAAGACGGTAATAGCGGGCGGCGGTGCTAAAGGCTGTGGCCTTGGCTTCCTCTGCTGCAGTGGGATCCTCCAGCAAAAAAGAGGTGACCTTGGCTCGCACGTAGGCCTGCCGATTGAGGTAAATAGGCAAGATCTTCAACCCTTCCCAATCTCCGGTTTCTTCCAGGTAGGTGTTCAAATAGGCGTTTCCCAGATCGGGGCGATGGCGGGCATCCAAATCCATCACCCCATAGGATATGTCGTACATGACATCCACAAAGCGGAAGGCTTCATTAAACTCGATGCAATCAAAAAGCAGGATCTTCCCTTCCCAAAAACAGATGTTGCCTAGGTGCAGGTCTCCGTGGCATTCACGAATGCGGTTTTGTTCTATTCTTTGTTGAAACAGCTCCTGCCGCTCAGCAAAAAAGCGATCGGTGTAGGCTTGGGTTTCTCGATATTGCTGAGCTGTTTGTGGGCCGCCGACGTAGCGCTGGGTTTGGGCGTAATTCTCGTCAAAGGCTTCTCGCACCCGTTCTGGCCGGCCAAAGCTGCGGATGTAGTCGTTGGTCTCGGTTTGGGCATGAAACGTCGCCACCACCCGCCCCAGCTCCTCCATCAAGGACGGCGTTAGCTCTCCCCGCTCAAACAGGTTGCTGAACAGTTGCTCTTGGGGAAATTGCCGCATTTGCAGAGCGTATTCTATGGGCTCGCCGCTGCTGTTGAACTGAAATCGGCCATCGGTCTGGACAATGGGCAACACTTGCAGATAAAGGCCGGGAGCACCGCGCTGGTTCATGCGCAGCTCTTCTTGGCAAAAGTGGCGCCGCCTCTCCAGGGTGGTGAAGTTCAAAAAGCCAAAGTCCAAAGGCTTTTTCACTTTATAGGCATAGTCGCCTGTCAGCAGAATATAGGAAATGTGGGTTTGAATAAGCCGAATGGGATCCTGTACCGGATGAGGGTAGAAGGCGGGATCCAGCATCGCTTGGATCAAGGGGGGCAGGTGGGTATCGACCATGAAAAACGATAGAGATGGAAAAAGGGCTTGGACGGGGATCCCTATCTTCCGCCGACAGAGCAGATTGTCCTCCACCTATTCCTTAAAGGGCAAGGCGGCTTCTTGGGGGGAAAGACGGATGAGGCTGATCCCCTGCTGAATTAGCGTATCTTGAGCAGCGCTGGAAAGGGCGTAGGGCCAGACCAGATATTTGGTGTTGATGTAGTCTTGTCCGCGCTTGGCCAGGTTTACCTGTTCCGAGAGCATGCGCACATCTGGCCCGCGGCTGATAGTGGCTTCGGCCCGGCGAATGCGCTGCATCAGTTGGCTGAACAGCTCTTGGGGCTGCTGCACAAACACCACAATGGCCAAGTCACAGGGGTTGTAATAGTTGCCGATGCCGCAGAGGAGCAGGGCTTCACTGGAGAGAACAAGGGTTTCTTGATCCCCCAGAGCCACCACCGGATACAGAAAGGTGCGCACATCCTCCAGTTGCCAGTGGTTAAAAGAGTGGCTATCTACCTCCCCCCGCACCCAAGAGGAGATGGCAGGAAAAACTGCTTCGCTCAACAGTCGATAGGCCGTCTGGGGTCGCCCTAGCCAGCAGAGGGCATTTTCGTAGAAGCTCTCGTTCTCCAGCAGGTGGGGGGTGAGAGGAGCAACCATGGGCAGATCCTCAACGGGCTTTCTCCAGCATGCCTACTCGGGGATGGTTAAGGCAATTTTGCCCAGAACGGATCCCTGCTCCAGCAACCGGTGGGCGGCAGCCGCTTCGGCCAGAGGAAAGGTGTGGCTGAGCTGGATCCGCAGTTGGCCTTGGTCGATGAGGCGGGCACATTGCCTGAGGATTTCCGCCTGATTTTGTTGGGCGTTGGTCAGGCTTTTCAGCATCGGGGTGAGCATCAGCTCAAATCCCACCCGCAAGTTGCGGTCGCGAGCCACCCGCCAGTCGATCTCTGGGGCCGGGGCCAGCAGGGTGACGATATCTCCGTACACGCGCACTGCGGGGAAGGTCTGCTCCAATAGCTTGCCGCCCAAGGTATCTAGGGCAAGATCTACCCCCTCTCCCCCTGTCCAGTCCAAAACGGCGCGCACAAAGTCTGTCTGCCGGTAGAAGATGGGCAAGCCGGCGCCTAGGGAACGGACAAACTCCGCCTTTTCCGGGGTGCTCACGGTGGTGGCCACTTTGGATCCCCGTAGACGGGCCAGTTGGATGGCCACATGGCCAACTCCACCCGCTCCCCCGTGGATGAGCACACTTTGGCCGGCCTGGAGACGCCCCCGGTCGTACAGCGCTTCCCAGGCGGTGATCAGCACCAGCGGGGCAGCAGCAGCCTCCGCAAAGCTCAGAGTTCTGGGCTTGGGAGCCACAAAACGCTCGTCCACCACGATCAGCTCGGCGTAATTCCCCGCCTGCCTGCCCAGACCCCCGTGGCAGAAGTACACCTCGTCTCCCACTGTAAAGTGCCTAACTCCGGATCCCACGGCTTCCACAACGCCGGCACCGTCACACCCCAAAATGGCGGGCATCTCCTCTGGATAGAAGGTGCCCCGTTGCCGCAGTTTGGTGTCGATGGGGTTGACGCCGGCTGCCCTCAGACGGATGCGCAGCTCCCGCTCGCCGCGAATTTGGGGCTCAGGTACTTCTCGGAGCTGCAGAACCTCTGGCCCGCCGGGCACACTCATGACTACGGCTTTCATGCGCTCAAGTTGTCAGCTTCAGTTGGGTTGGCCCGCTCAAAGGATGCAGGGTAGAGTTTGTTCTGGTGATGAGAAGATGGGCATCTCCCCATTGGGGTGTTGCTTTGCAACCCTGCGGAGTCTTGCAGCTGCTCTCTAGCCTATTTTAGCTAAACCGCCGAGAAGCCCCGCGCTGTATGCGCAGGGTCAACATACCCACGCAAAACCGAAGCCGTCACCCCACTCCATGAAGCAATAAAAAGGCTAGTGACTAGTGACTAGTCACTACGCACTACTCTACAGGGCGGTGGGGCATCCCGTCCTTTTCGCGTCAGCGGGACGTAGTCCTTAAGCTCAGGAAATGTCTGAAGCGATAGCAGGGGTCACTGAGAAGCCCGCGCTGTGTGCGTAGCAACCCTGCGGGAAGCTAGCTACAGCGTC
>NZ_JANSIC010000022.1:4918-16273 GCF_047461955.1 Synechococcus sp. R55.7 | reverse complement strand
TTTCGCCAGTAGGTTTCCCCTCTAAAACAGCGATGATGGTTTCCCAGTTGTTCAGGCTACAGACTTATGACTATGTAAGTATTAAGCGGTCACGGGATACAGCTGCCTACCTACGTTTTTTGAGCTTCGTGAATGCTCAGCCGTGGAAACGAGATTCTTTTTAAACGGAAATGAAACATTTTCGTTGCATTGCTTCCTAACTTTCCTTCTCTCCTGAGAGAGAAGCTAGGGGTGAGGGTCGGCAGCGAGGTGTCTCAATCTTGTTTGAAGCGACTGTAAAAGCATTCTGACATCGAAAAGCAGGGATCCCCGCTTGGGGATCCCCGATTGGTATGGCCGGAGCCGCAAGCCAAGCTAGGGCTGCCGCTGGAAGCTCTTGACTTCTAAAACCGGCCCTACCTGAGCCACCGTCACCATGTCTTCTCTGATCTGTCCCTGGATGGTGACCTCTAGTCCCTCTTGCAAGAGCTCTTTGGGGGCACGGAAAAGGGCATAGTGCTCGCCGGAAGGCAGCGTCAGCACCCACACTCCCCCTTCGATATCCAGGAACTGGATGGTACCGCTGTACTCTTGCATCACTGCCTCAGCGCCAGCCCAGTTGCCGTGGATTGAGATTCCGTAGCCGCTTGCGCTCCCAAGTAGGCCAGGCCCAGGCAGAGCAAGCCATTGAAGAGCAAGAAGGAGCGACCCAACCAAGCAGAGGATCCAAGCCATAGCACCCCCTCATAAAACAGGGATCCGGACAAGAGCAGATGCGAGGCCATGCCAATGCACAAGCCAATCACCGCCCAGCGCCAGCGCCGATGGCCCAGGAGCAGCAACATCAACAGGCCTGGGATCAACACGCTGGCAAATAGGGGGTTCAAGGCATTGGTCTGGGCAAAGGCGGTGCCCAACTCCGGCAGGGAGCTACCCGCCAATTGGAAGGGCCAACGGGGGCCACCGACAATCGCCAACCCCTGCAAGGGGAAAAGACCGGCACTGCCCAAAAGCATCCCAGCCAGCAAAGGCACCGTCTGCAGCAGCCGCTTGGGAGCCAGCCACCAGCGGATCAGCACCAGGATAATGTAGCCGCCCACCACCATCAGCAGCTTCGGCACCAGAGCAATCGGGCCACCATCGAACCAGAAGCGTGGGTTGAGGTAGCCATTGTTGTTCAGGTACTGCAGGAAGTCCTTCAACCAGAGCACCAAGGGGTTTTCCTCCTGTTGCCCTGTGGCCCTGGCCAGCGCCTTGGCTGCATCCAAACGACCAGCCCCGTAGAAGTTCTGTTTGTCGCCGGGCACTGGGGTAGCCGACATTTTCAGCACTTCCTCCACCTTGTCCGGGTCTTTGATGCCCTGAGCCTGGATCAGAGCTGCCACACCGGCTACGTGGGGAGTGGCCATGCTGGTGCCTTGGAAGTAGGCAAAGACCGGCTCGTTGGGGTTACGACGATTGATGGTTTGCTGCAGAATGCCGTATTCGGGGTGATCAGGCGTTTTGGCTCCGCCGGGAGCAGAGATGTCCACCCCCACCCCATAGTTGGAGTAGGGGGCTTTCTCCCCGTTGGGCCCCGTGGCCGAGACAGCGATCACATGCGGGTAACGGGCCGGGTAGCTCACCTGGTTGGAGTTTTCGTTGCCAGCGGCTGCGATCACCGTCACCCCTTTACTGTGGGCATAGGCCACCGCCTCCTCCATCAGTTGGGCAGAAGCGCGGCTACCCAGGCTGAGGTTGATGATCGTAGCCCCGTGGTCGGCAGCATAGCGGATCCCTTCCACCACATCCGACAGGGATCCGAAGCCGTTGGCATCCAACACCCGCACCGGCATGATCTTGGCCTTGAAGGCGATGCCGGCTACACCCAAGACATTGTTGGTGGATTGGGCGATGGTTCCCGCCACATGGGTGCCGTGGCCGTTGAGGTCTTCCGGATCCTCATCGTCATCCACAAAGTCGTAGCCCTTAACAAATTGGGTTTGGGCTAGATCCGGCACTCGTGTTACTCCCGTGTCCACCACGGCTACCGTCACCCCTTCCCCTTGGGAGATGTCCCAGGCTTCCGGCATGCGGATGGCCCTGAGGTTCCATTGCTGGGGATAGAGGCGGTCGTTGGGCACGAAAGCCGCCTGGAATTGATAGTTGGGGTGAGCATACTCGATCAAGGCTTCGTCGGTGAGCCGCTTAACCAGCCGCCGCGTGGATCCTAGGTGGTTGGCATCCACGTCAAACAGGTAGATCGCTTCTTGGCGGGCAAAAGCGCTGTCGCTGCTGGGGCGGAGCGTCAAGTGATACTCTTTAGCGATAGCGGCAATCTGACTGGGGGTGGCCGTGTTTACAAAATTGACCACGATGCTGTCGTAGGGGGCGGATCCCTTGCCGCAAGCCGTCAACAGCAATGCCATCAAGCCGGCGCAGCAAAGACCCAACCAGCGTCTGAATTTCATAATTCACGCCCTCGGGATCCAAAATTGTTGCAACCAGTATGCCCTCTGGATTGACAATTGACGAGATGAGATCCGGCATGGGGGCAAAATTGCCAAAAGGTGCAACCTTCGCCGCGCAAGAAGGGATCCCAGCCCTGCCGAGAAAGTGCTATGACAAGATGAGCGTAAATTGCCGCTTGGAGGGGGGAATCAGGATCGATGGATAGAGTCTTGCAGCTCATGATCCAGGGTTGGTACTACTCCATCCCCCTGTTGACGTTCTCGGTCTTCTCAGTGGCCTGTTGCATTGAGCGGGTGCTGTTTTGGTGGAAGATCACCCATCGGCAGGAGGAGGTGGTGCAGCAAGCCCTGAGCCAGTACCGCCGCAACCCACGCGCTGCCCAGTATTTGCTGGAGCAAAATGCCGATCTGCCGATTGCCCGCATCTTTTTGGCCGGGTTGGAGCTGAACGAGGCCAGCCCGGAAGATTTTAAGCTGGCTCTGGAAACGGCCCTGGCGGCAGAAGTGCCTCTGCTGAAGCGCTTCAACACTGTCTTCGACACCGTAATCACCGTTGCCCCCTTCTTGGGCTTGTTGGGCACCGTCACCGGCATCATCCAGATCCTCAGCTCCATTCAACTGGGGGATATCGGCGGCACCGATACCCAGGGGGTAGGTCGGGGGATCGCCGAAGCCTTGTACTCGACGGCCTTTGGACTGATTGTGGCTATTCCCACCCTGTTGATTTCCAACGTCTTCCGCTCTTTGTACCTGCGGCAACTCTCTAAGATCCAAGAGTACGGCGGCATGCTGGAGCTGCTGCATCGGCAGCGGCAAGAGATGCAGGCCCAACAGCTTTCCCAGTATTCCTACACCCAATCTAGCCCCAGTGGCAGCTCCACCCTTCCCCCCTACTCCTCGCTTGAGCCCTCCTAACCTATGCGCATCCCCGAAGAGAACTTCCGAGCTGGCGAGATCAACATCGTGCCCCTGATCGATGTCATCTTCTCGATCCTGGTGTTTTTCGTGATTGCCAGCCTGGTGCTCACCCGCTCCGAGGCTCTGGATGTCAACCTGCCGGATGCCACTACAGCTGAAGTTCGTCTGCAGCCGGATGTAACGGTGAGCCTGACGGCGGAAGGACAGATTGCTGTCAATCAGGAGAAGATTGCCGATATCTCTGCTCTGATCCCAGCAGTGGAACGCATCCTGGCCGAGAAGCCGGCTGAAGGGCGCCGCTTGGTGGTGATCAACGCTGATTTGGCCCTCTCCCACGGCAAGGTGGTGGAGGTGATGGATACCCTGCAGCGGGTGCCCAATGTCAGCCTGGCGATTGCAGCCCGCCGCCCCAGCAGTAATCGGTAGCCAGCTTAGGATTTGGGCCAGTTTTGTCAAATATAGTCATTTCAGGTTAGGGTGAGACGCCTAGGCTACTGGTCGCGCCAGCGGGACGGAGTCCTTGAAAAACCTTCTGGCCCTCTGCATTATCGCTCCGCAACGCTATTGCTCTGCAACGCCGACGCGACCAACGTTTGGGGTGTGGGTGCAGTGTCCTGGTTTAAATCGAAATGACCATAGACCCAGTTTTCCGGTAAGCTCATTTGCTAACCCGCTCTCTAGCCTGGGGGTGAGGGGTCATCCTGCGCCCAGCACCTGAATCAGGAGTGCCTTTTGCACATGTAGGCGATTTTCCGCCTGATCCCACACGCGGGACTGGGATCCCTCCAATACTTCAGTGGTGATTTCCTCTTCCCGGTGGGCCGGCAGGCAGTGCAGCACAATGGCTTGCGGATCCGCCCGTTGCAGCAGCTCGGCATTGACCTGGTAGGGCAGAAAGGTGGCCTTGCGGGCCTCGGCCTCAGCTTCTTGACCCATGCTGGCCCACACGTCGGTATAGACCACCTGAGCTCCAGAGACGGCTTCCTGGGGATCCTGCAGCACCAACACCTGGGATCCCTGGGCCAGAGCGCAGGCTTGCTCCACCACTGCCGCATTCGGTTCGTAACCGGGGGGGGTGGCGACGCGGATGTGGATCCCGCTCATGGCACAACCCAACAGCAGGGAGTGGGCAACGTTATTGCCATCGCCGCAATAGGCCAGGGTCAGTCCCGCCAGTTGGCCAAAGTTCTCCTGAATGGTGAGCAGATCGGCCAACACCTGACAGGGGTGAAACTGATCGGTGAGGGCGTTGATCACCGGAATATCGGCATACTCGGCAAAGGTTTCCAGTTCCTTCTGGTGGTAGGTGCGAATGGCGATCACATCCAGGTAGCGGGAGAGGACGCGGGCCGTATCCTGCAGGGGTTCGCCACGGCTCACCTGCATCACTGTCGGCACCAGATCCAGGGTGCTGCCCCCGCATTGGGCCATGGCTGCCGTAAAACTGGCGCGGGTGCGGGTAGAAGCTTTCTGAAACAACAGCCCCAACACCCGACCCCGCAGCTCCACCCGATAGGGATCCCGCTTTAACTCAGCCGCCTGGGCTAGCAGGGCCGACAGCTCCGCCGGGGTTAGGTCGCTGAGCTTGAGCAGATCCCGTCCGGCCAAGTTTATGGATCCCGCGATCTTCGACCCCGCCATTGTGCTACGCGCCACCTACAGAAACAATAAAAGCATCCCCAGCCCGGCGCTGGTCAACACTCCTCGAATAACTCGAATGAGAAGAGTCTTAATAGTCTTAAATAGCTTGGGCCTCGGCTTAACCCCAGTCTCAGGAGTGCCAGATCTGAGACCCATCAAAACCGCCCCCAACACCGGCTAACGTGAAGAGAAACGAATGACCTCCTGGGCCTGTTGCCGACGGGCAGAGATCTGAGCCTGCAGAGCCTGGATGGCAGCAGCATACTGTGGGTCGGCTGGGGTGGCCACCAGCTCTCGGTTCTGGCTGAGCCGCTTCAGATCTTCCTCGGACAATTCCACCAAAATGTCGGGGGTAATGCCCTTGTGGTCGATGTCGTTACCGTTGGGAGTGCGATAACGGGCAATGGTTACCGCCAGCCCAGATCCATCGGACAGGGGATGCACCGACTGCACCAGGCCCTTGCCGAAAGTTTGCGTGCCGACAATCACGGCGCGACGGTTATCCTGCAGAGCCCCCGACAGAATCTCGCTGGCGCTGGCCGAGCCACCATCCACCAAAACGGCCAAAGGTTTATCGGTAAGGGCCGTGTTGTTGGCCGTCAGGCGATCCTGCTCCCCTTGGCGGTTCACCGTCGAGACAATGCTGCCCCGGTTAATCCACATGCGGGCAATCTCGGCGCTGGAGTAGAGCAGGCCCCCTGGGTTGGCGCGCAAATCCAGAACGTAGGCGGCTACCCCTTGTTTTTCCAGCTCGCGAATGGCTTGGCGCATCTTCTCGGCGGCGTTGCCGGAAAACTGGGTAATCCGGATATAGCCAATGGGCAGGCCGTTTTCCTCGTGAACCTCGTAGCGCACGGTGGCCAGCTCAATTCTTTCCCGCACCAAATCGAACACCTTTAGCCCTTCCCCCTCGCGGCGAATGGTCAGCCGCACCCGCGTACCCGGCTCGCCCCGAATGAGGTTGACTGCAGCGTTGGTGTCCATGCCTTCGGTGGACTTGTCGTCGATGCGCACGATCACGTCTTTGGATTTGATCCCAGCCCGGTCGGCAGGAGACCCTTCAATGGGGGAGATCACCACCAGCTCGTTTGTCTCCTGATCCATGCCCAGCGTGATCCCCACCCCGGTCAGCTCACCGGATGTATCGATTTGCATGCTGGCAAACTGATCCGGATCCAGAAATCGGGTGTAGGGATCGTTCAGTTTCTTCAGGGCTTCCCGGATGGCCGCGTAGGCATCTTCTCGGGTGGCATACTCTCGGCTGAGCAGATCCCGCCGCACCGCTTCCCAATCCAGGGAATTAAAAGACGGATCCACATATTCCCGATTGACAATTTGCCAAACCTCGTCCACCACCTCTTTGGGATCCCGGCGAAACCCCGCCCAACCCGGCATAGATAGCTGCACGCCGACCAGCGATACCGCTGTCATCACTGCAGCCGTTGCACTGACCACAAACCCACGCTTTCTCATTGGCTCTCCTGGAAGGCGCTAAATCGAGGTTGACGAGGTGGATCTCTAATCGTCAGGGAACTGGGTTTCGAGCAAGGGTTTTCCCCTATCCAAACTTCAGCTTAGAAGCATCGAGAGCAAGGAAAGGCTCCCCTGCTGCAGCAAGTGGGATCCGGATTTTGGTAGGCTACAGATAACCCCAACCGACTGTGCCCAACCTAGCATAGGGATCCCTGCCGGGGGTGCTTCTAGGATCACAGTTCAACACAACTTTGTTACAACCTATCATCGCAACCCTTTTCTTCCAAATGGGCACTTTGCCCCCTTTCTGACTCTATGTCCCTTGCCACCGATTGCCCCAGCTCGCTTGCATCTGCCTCAGAGCGCCCGCTGCTGTCCCAAGTGCAGTTGGCCCGCGCTGCTGCCCAACACACGGCCACCTTGCCCACGGCTATTAAGAATGCCGCTCTAGAGGCCATGGCCACTGCCTTGGTGGAGCACCAAGAGCCTATCTTGGCCGCCAACCGGGCGGATTTGGAGCGGGCGGCGGAGATGGTGAAAGCCGGGGAGTTGTCGGCATCTGCCTATGCTCGCCTGAAGCTGGACGCCCACAAACTGGCAGATATGGTGGCCGGAGTGCGGCAGGTGATCCGGCTGGGGGATCCGGTGGGCCGAGCTTTGCTGATCCGGGAACTGGACGAGGGGCTAATTTTGGAACGGCGCACCTACCCTTTGGGGGTGCTGGGGGTGATCTTCGAGTCGCGGCCCGATGCTCTGGTGCAAATTGCTGCCCTGGCGGTGAAAACCGGCAATAGCGTCTTGCTCAAGGGGGGATCCGAAGCTTTGCTCTCCTGTCAAGCCTTGATGGCGGCCATCCAGGCGGGCCTGCAACAGATCCCGGAGTTCCCCCAGGGATCCCTGCAGTTGCTCACCAGCCGCGCCGAGGTCAAGGCCCTACTGCAACTGGAGGGGCTGGTAGACCTGATCATCCCCCGCGGCTCCAGCAGCTTTGTCCGCTACATCCTGGAGAATACCCGCATCCCGGTATTGGGCCATGCCGATGGCCTGTGTCACCTGTACGTGGATCGGGCAGCGGACGTGGACATGGCAATCAAGCTGACGGTGGACAGCAAAACCCAGTACCCCGCCGCCTGCAATGCCATCGAGACCCTGTTGGTCCACAAGGCCATAGCCCCCCACTTTTTGCCTCTGGCGGTCAAGGCCCTGCGGGAAAAGGGGGTGGAATTGCGGGGGGATCCCCTCTGCCGCGAGCTGGTGCCGGATCTGATCCCGGCCAGCGAAGCCGACTGGAGCACCGAGTATGCCGATTTGATCCTCTCTATTAAAGTGGTGGGCTCCCTTGACGAGGCCATTGCCCACATCCAGCAGTACGGATCCCGCCATACCGAAGCGATTGTAACCGAGGATGCCGCTGCTGCCCGGCGATTTTTGGATGAAGTAGATGCAGCGGGGGTCTTTCACAACGCTTCCACCCGCTTTGCCGACGGGTTTCGCTACGGCTTTGGGGCAGAAGTGGGCATCAGCACCCAAAAACTGCCGCCGCGCGGCCCGGTGGGCTTGGAAGGCTTGGTGACTTACCGCTACCAACTGCGAGGGCAAGGACATCTTGTAGCCGACTACACAGGCCCCCAGGCGCGACCTTTTCAACATCGGGATCGCCTGAACAACACCGGCTTAGCTTAGCTGCAAAAGCCGGCTGTACAAACCGGCTGTACAAAGCAGTCGTTCACAAAAACCGTTCTCCTCGTCTTCGCGGCTCCAGGTTGAGGTAAATTAAAAAATAGCTTCGTGATTGCCAAGGGTTGCGCTTTGCGGCGCGCTATGGTGTGACAATGGACTACCGGGTTCCGGGTTTGATGTTATGGGCTTGAGCGCCCTAGATGTAGCGCTTTGCATTTTGGCCTTTTGTTATTTCGATTAGGAGCTTCGCTGGATCATGCCTGTGCGTCTGTATGTTGGAAATCTGCCGGAAGAGGTGGATCGTCAGGCACTGGAGAAGCTCTTTCGCTCTGCCGGTGAGGTCATTTCCACCAAGGTGATCCGGGATCGGAAGACAGGCAAATGCCGCGGCTTCGGCTTTGTAACGGTGAACACCGAAGAGCAGGCGCAGCAGTACATCGAAAAGTTCAACGGCCACAGCTTTGGGGATGTCAACTTGCGCATTGAGCTCGCCCAGCCGCGCGACCGAGGGGAAGAAGGCGAATCCAAAACAGCGACCTCTGAGCCTTCATCCAAAGAGTCCAGAGGTTCCAAAGATTCCAGAGCGTCCAGAGATTCTGAGGCCAAGGGCTCTAAAGAGTCGGCAGAAAACCCTGCCCCCAGCAAAAAGCAACGCCAGCGCGGCAATAAGGGTGGGCGCTCCACCGTCGTCGCCGAAAGTGAGGCAGCCTCTGAGCCGGATCCCCGCTGGGCCAGCCAGTTGCAGCGGATCAAGGAGCAGCTTCTGCAGGTCACCAATTCCTAACCCCCCCGAACGAGTGATAGACACTGTTGGGATCTGACGGTAGGCTGGGTGAGTTGCGACGGCTCTAGGCATGTTTGAGAGGGGGGTTGGGATGAATAGGCTAGCGAGGATTTTTCGTGCTTGGGCTCGAGCTGGGCTTTTGTTCGGGCTGGTGGTTCTGCTGGGAGTGGGAAGTGGAGCTCCGGTTTTCCTACCAGCGGCGGCGGCTGCCCCGGCAGATTTGGAAGAGCAGGTGCTGCAGATCATTCGAAAGAACCCCCAGGTGATTCTGGAGGCCGTACAGGAATACCAGCAGCGACAGTACCAGGAGCAGCAGCAACAACAGCAGCGGCTGGCGGAAGAATTTGGCCGTCAACTGCGGGAGAACCCACGCGCCGTCATCGGAGATTCCCCTCGACTGGGATCCGACGCTCTGCGGTTAGTGTTGGTGGAGTTCTCCGATTTTCAATGCCCCTTCTGCGCCCGCGCCCACAGCACCCTCAAGCAGTTCATGGCCGACCACGGGGATGAGGTGACCTTGGTGTACAAGCACCTGCCCCTGACCAGCATCCACCCAGAAGCGATGTCGGCTGCCCGGGCTGCTTGGGCCGCCCAACGTCAAGGTAAGTTCTGGGAGTTTCACGACGAGCTGTTTGCCAACCAATCCCAGCTTGGGGATGGGTTTTATGTGGCCACTGCTGAGAAGCTGGGCCTGAATATAGAAAAATTCAATCGGGATCGGCGCAGTCGGGCGGCAGAGCGCGCCATTCAGCGAGATATCGACCTGGCCTCTCAACTGGGCATCGGTGGCACTCCCCATTTCATCTTGAACGGCATTGCCTTCTCCGGTGCGCAGCCGCTGGAGGTGTTTGAGCAGACGCTGCAGCAGGCTAAGCAAGCCCTCTAGGAAAAATGCTCCGCACTGCTATTGAAACAGGTGGTGTATTGCAAACAGGTGGTGCAACGGCTGGCCTATCCTTCTTACCAGCCTCGCCCAGTTGCCCAAACGCTCCGTCCTTGAGGAGGGCTTTACGGTAGGCTCAGGGCAGTGGCAGGGTAGTCAACCGCTCTATTCGCCCAAGCGGGCTGTAGGCTTTGACAAGCCAGTAGGGTGGGGAGTATGTCAAAAGCAGAAACTCACCCAAGTCGCCATTTGGGCCGAATGGGGATCCCCAACGGCAGGGAAGGAGGAGAGCGTTTATGGCGGAAGTGGCTCTTGGCTACTCCACGGGCAGGATGCGGGCATCGAACCCTGCTTCGGCCAGAGAGCGCCGCGCCTGTTCGGCGTTGGCCCGTTGCCGGTAGGTGCCCACCTGAATCACTGAGCCCCGCAGGAAGGCATCAGGGGCAAACTGTTGCAGCTTGGGTAGGGCCTCTTCCCCAGCCGGCACCACCACCCAAAATCCGCTGCCACCTTCTTCCCCAGGAGGAACAGCCTGGGCAGGCGAGGAGGAGACGGGATCCGCTTGCAAAAGAGGCTGAGAGCGGCGCAGATCGGCGGGGAAGATCCCCGCTTCATAGCCTTGGCCGGCCAAGTAACGCACCTGCTCGGCGGCAGCAGCAGGGTCGGCAAACCCACCTGTGCGCACCACCCGCAGGTCATCGTAGATCAAGGGCAGGGATCCCTCTAGGAGTTGTTTTAGCGCAGGCCATTTCTCCCCGGTGGGATCCGCCACCAACACCCAATAGCGCTCTCCTTGTGCTGGGTTGGAGATGGGATCCTGGCCCGCATTTTCTCCTACCAGCGACACCGCCACTGCCGGTAACCCCTGAGCGGTTAGCCAGCGGGCTTGATCCTGGGCCAACGACAGGCGGGAGAAGGTTCCCGTTTGCAAAGCAACCTGGCCGCGGTACTGCACCACAGTGGCTCCTGGAAAGAAGCGGCGCACCCGTTCTTCCAAACGGGGATCACCGGTGGGGTTGGGCACGTGGGTGGCAAAGGGACGCTGGGGATCCAAGGGCGGAGCGGTTGGCGTCGGCGGCACAGAGGCTTTTGAGCTGGCAGCAGGGCGGCTGGGTGCTGCTTGGGCAGGAAAAGCAGGGGGCAGAGGGGGATCCGTCTCTTGGCGGCTCACCACCCGCACCGATAACCCCAGCCGTTCCAAGTCGGCCTGACGGCGTTGAGCATGGCTACGGTTGATGAACGTCCCCGCCAGAATGAAAACCTGCCCATCCCCTTGCACAAAATAGGCATCCGGCACCTGGGTGCGCACCTGAGCCAACTCCGCCGCCCCATCCGCCAGTACATGCACTTGGTAACGGGTCAGGGCCAAAGCAGCCGGCAGGACGTTCCCATTAACGGCGTGGAGCACAAGGGCAAAGGCCGCCAGGGATCCGGCAAAGAGGGCCGGTTGCGCTGGCAACAGGAGTGCGGAGCACTTTGGCCAGCCGTAGTCCTTACGGGCGTTGCACATGGGATCCATCTCCTCTGGCGGGATTGGCGGCAACTCA
>NZ_JANSIC010000022.1:2349-4818 GCF_047461955.1 Synechococcus sp. R55.7 | reverse complement strand
GCAGCCCAGTTGGGTTCACGGGAGAAACACAGATCTAGTGCATCTCCAGTATAGATAGGCTGGCAAGACTCTATCGCTATGGCTTGTCGGGGAGTTTGTTTCAGAGGCGACGGCGGCGGGATGGAGTCCTCGCCACAAGGGTGCGGGATCCCCCCAGGGCAAAGCGGATGATCTCCGTCTTGTACTGCTGCGAGCCCTCTGTGTAGCGGGCAAGCTGAATGGCAGATCCCTGGCCGGAAGGAAGCAAGAACCGTTCGCGACAGTGGTGGGCAGCACTCTCTGGAGTTTCCGCTTCGAGGGCAATGAAAAACCGCAGACGCAGCAGCACTTCCAACTTGGACAAGTGCTCGGTTTGCTCTGGCACCAAGCGGCCTAACGAGATTTGTAGGCGCGGCCTGCGTCGCCGAGATCCGGGGCGGCCCCAAAGCTGCTGGGCCAGTGTCCACAGAGAGGTCTGCTCAGAGGACTTGACCAACAGCTTTAAGCCTGTCAGCGGGTTAAGACCATAGGTAAGCAGCAGAGAATACATCGGCGGCAGGAAAGATTCAGAGGAGCGTTTTGAGCTAACGTCAAAAGGATACCCTATAGGCCAACTGTAGCACTGCCTACCCTCTATCCCCATCCAAGCCCCACCCTTCCCTATGGCCGGGATCCCTGCTCAACGCTGGCTGTTTCATCCTGTGGACAAGTTGACTGCCCAGAGCTTGGCCGAGGCAGTGGGGATCTCGCCCATATTGGCTCAGATCTTACTCAATCGCGGGCTCTCCAGCCCTGCTGCCGTGCAGCAGTACCTGCAGCCGGATCCCGCCCACCTGCCTCCACCCAGTCAGGATTTTGCCGATTTGCCCCTGGCGGTGGACTTGCTGGACGGGGCGATTCGCCGACAAGAGCCCATCGCCATTTGCGGCGACTACGATGCCGACGGCATGACCAGCACGGCCCTGCTGCTGCGGGCTTTGCGGGACGCTCCAGTGCATTACCGCATCCCCAGCCGCATGACGGAGGGCTATGGCCTCAACAGCCGCATGGTGCAAGAGCTTCACCGAGAGGGGGTGCGCCTCATTCTCACCGTGGACAACGGCATCTCCGCCCACGAGCCCATCCAACTGGCCAAAGCTCTGGGCTTGACGGTAATCGTGACGGATCACCACGATTTGCCGCCCCAGTTGCCCCCTGCCGATGCCATCCTCAATCCCAAGCAGCTCCCCGTTTCTTCTCCCTATCGGGGGATGGCCGGGGTGGGAGTTGCCTACCTCCTGGCCCAAGCGCTGGCCGAGCGCCGTGGTGATGGCCATCTGCAGCGGGTGGCCCTGGAACTGTTTACTGTGGGCACCATTGCCGATCTGGCGCCGCTGACGGGGGTTAACCGCCTTTGGGTGCGGCAGGGGCTGCACCTCTTGCCCACCTCCCAGGTGGCAGGGATCCGCGCCCTTCTGCAGGTGATGGGCATGCAGGGATCCCTGGAGGGGCTGCGGCCTGAGTGGATTGGGTTTGGCCTGGGGCCCCGCATCAATGCCGTTGGGCGAATTGGCCGGGCGAGAATGGGGATCCAGTTGCTGACCACCGACGATCCCCAGCAGGCAGAGAAGCTGGCCCGCCGCTGCGAACGGCTCAACCAGGTGCGGCAGCAGATGTGCGGGCGCATCGAGGCAGAAGCCCTCGAGCAAATTGCCCAGCAAGGCCGAGATCTGCAACAGGAGCGGGTGTTAACAATTTTGGGATCCCCTCAGCAGAAATGGCATAAAGGGGTGATCGGCATTGTGGCCTCGCGGTTGGCAGAGCGTTTTGGCTGTCCGGTGTTCATCGGCAGCCAGTCGCGGCAAGGGGAGATCAGTGGCTCGGCGCGGCAGGGGATCCCCGAGTTTGACGTGTTTCAAGCGTTGGAGTTTTGCAAGGATCTGTTCACCAAGCACGGCGGCCACCCCGCTGCCGGGGGATTTAGCCTGAGAGCAGAAGACTGGCCTTTTTTTGAAGAACGATTGCGGCAGTTTGCCCAACAGCAGTTGCAGCCGGAGCAGATCCAGCCGCTGGTGCAAATCGATGCCGAAGTGTCGCTGTCAGATCTCACCCTTGACCTCTATCGAGAGCTGCAGCATCTGCAGCCCTGTGGTATCGGCAACCCTGAGCCGGTCTTCTACAGCCGCAACCTGCAGGTTCTGCAACAGCAGCGATTTGGCCCAGTTCCCGGCCACCTGAAGCTGCTGCTCCGGGATCCTGCTCTCCCTACGCAACGCTCCCATGGGTTACGTGCTACTCGGACGGAGTCCTCTTGTCCGGGCAGGAGCGACTCAGCTGTCAAAACCTCCAGTTACGACACTGATGGGTTATCGCTGGGCAACGCTTTGGGCAACACTTTGGCGAACGGGTCAGCAGTGGGGATCACAAACGCGAAGCCCCAGCGCCCTCTTTGGGCCATCCGTTGGCGGGGAGCGGAAACCCATCCGCTGCCGGAGCGAGTTGATGTAGCCT
>NZ_JANSIC010000022.1:0-2249 GCF_047461955.1 Synechococcus sp. R55.7 | reverse complement strand
ATCCGTTGGCGGGGAGCGGAAACCCATCCGCTGCCGGAGCGAGTTGATGTAGCCTACACCCTCAAGGCCAAAACATGGCAGGGAGAAACCCAACTGGAGCTGGAAATTCTCGGGATCCAACCTGCCCAAGAGGCTGCCACTGCCGGCAAACCCCCTCTCGAGAAAACAGCGCCCCGCACCCCTGATGGGAGCAAGTCTCCCATCTCCCCCGCCTCTCTGGATGCCACTCCTCCCATGCCCAACTCCAAGCCCTCGACTGGCTCCCAGAGGGGGACAGAGCCCTCACCTCTGTTGATCTGGCGCCCCACCCCCCAGCCCACCCAGCCCTTGCGTTGGCAAGCTGTGGACCGGTTTTCTGTCCTCTGGCCTCAGGCGCAGGGAACCATCCTGTTCTACGGCTTCCGCCGCCCCTCGCTGGTCTTGTCTTCAAGGCCTACGGCCCGCTATCGCGAACGGCGGTACCTGACTCTCCACTACGACCGTCCCCAAGCCGGCCACCGCTATGATCAACTCTGGTTGTGGAGCTGGCCCCCTTCTCTGGATCACCTCAAGTGGCTGCTCTGTTGCACCCCCAGCAGCGAGCTGTTGATTGCCGTCCATCAGCAAGCGGTGCCCCTGCCCTCCGCTGCCAGCTTGCAACGCCAGCTCCGCCAATACCTGCAAACCCGCAGCCAGGTGGATCTGCTGCGCTTGGCCCAGCAGTGGTGGCTGTCTCCGGCAGTGTTGGTGGCAGGATTACGCTCCCTGGGGTACGCCTGCCCAGATTTTGGCCCCACGGGATCCCTCGGCGAAGAACTGGAAGCCCAGCAAGCTTGGTACAGCAGCTCCTGGCAGCAAGTTGCCGCCCTGCTTCAGGGATCCCACCTGGATTCTTCTGCTGCAGAGGCCCATGGGGATTAAACTGCTGCTCGGCTCTGACTACCACGGCAGCGCTCGGCTGATCCGGCAGGCCCTTGCCCATCTGCCGGAGGTGGATGCTTACATCAACTGCGGGGATTTCTGTTCCAAGGCCGGCAAACCTTCCCGCAAGGCCACCCAGGGCTTTCATCCGGCAGCCCAAGCAGAGGTGGTTCATCTGCAATCCTTTTTGGCGGCAGTGGAGAGCCTGGGCAAACCCTGGCTCTTTTTACCTGGCAACCACGATCCAGCAGCTTCGGTTTTGAATTCGCTGGTTGGCCGTTGGGGGCGGGCCATCACCCAGTCCTGCTGCTTTGAGTGGCTGGGGTTACAGGTTTTGGCTGTGCCCTGGACTCCCCCCTGTGGCTGGAGCTGGTCTCTGACCTCTGCCCATTTGCAGGAGCTGCTCACCCTCTACAGTCAGCCCCCCCGGCCCATTGACCTGCTGCTCACCCACGCTCCGCCGCGGGGCCTTTTGGATGAGGGGGGGAAGTGGTATCACCGCTGTACACCCACTTTGCGCCCCCTTTTGGAACAGGTGCAGCCCCGCTACTACATCTGCGGACACATGCACTGGGATGGGGGCAAGGTAGAGCGGTGCGGATCCACCCTGGTGATTAACACAGCCCTGCACAACATGGTTCTCGAGATCCATTAGGCAGGAAGCCCTTGGACAGCCTTCCGCCTCCTCAGATTTCCACTCGTAGGAACCTTCCATGACCCGTCCTTTGATCTTGGCCAGCAGTAGCCCCGGCAAATGGCGCGAGTTCAATGCCTTTTTCCAGGCCCATGCCCCTGCTTGGGAGCTGCGCCGCATGCCCTCAGAAATTGAGGTGGAAGAAACCGGCACCACCTTTGCCGAAAATGCCCTTCTCAAAGCCAGAGCCGTGGCCAAGTCTCTGGGGGAGTGGGCCATTGCCGACGATTCCGGCCTAGCGGTAGAAGCCCTTGGCGGCGTCCCTGGGATCCGCTCGGCTCGCTATGCCCCCAACGATGCTGCCCGCATCGAGCGGTTGCTCAGGGAAATGGAAGGGATCCCAAATCGCCGAGCCACCTTTCACTGCGCCATCGCCCTGGTGGATCCCCAAGGTGTAGTGCATGCCCTGGTGGAAGGGGTATGCTCGGGAGAGGTCTTGACCCAGCCGCGGGGAGAGGGGGGGTTTGGCTATGACCCCCTGTTTTGGGTGCCCGAAGTGGGGCTAACCTTTGCCGAGATGAGCCCAGCTCAAAAAGAGGCCATCGGCCACCGAGGCCGAGCCTTGCGCGCCTTGAAAGCGCAGTTGCCTCTCCTGGAGAAGCGTATGGGCTGGCTTGGATCCCAGCAATAGCCCCCGATGTCCTGGCTGGGGAGC